>DYJG01000356.1 GCA_020723225.1 Desulfobacca acetoxidans
CCTCTGTCCGCGACTATAATCTTTTATTTAATCAGACTTTCATCATGAATGCCTGAGTTTTAAGCTGGCCACTGGCCACTGACCACTGGTGCGCAAGGCGCACCCTACTTCTCTTCCCGCCGCTCCACGTAGCCGAAATGGTGGAATTGCAGGGTAAACGTCCCCCGCCCCTGGGTCAGCGACCGCAGTTGGGTGGCGTAGCCGAACATCTCGGACAGTGGCGCCAGGCCGGAAATGAGGCGCACCGGCCCTTTGGCCAGGAGCTGCTCCACCTTTCCCTTCCGGGCGTTGAGGTCGCCCATGACCTCGCCGGTGAATTCCTCGGGCGCGATGATCTCCACCTGCATGATGGGCTCGAGCAGTTGGGGCCGGGCCTGGAGCATGCCCTGCTTCACCGCGGTCATGGTGGCGATGCGGAAGGCCATCTCCGTGCTTTGGCCTTCCTTGACGGCCGCGTCTTTCAAAGCCACGGCCACGTCCACCCCGGGGTGGCCGTAAACCGGCCCGCCTTCCAGGGCCTCTTTCACCGCCTGTTCGATCACCGGCACGAAGGCCAGCGCCGGGTGGTCCTCCGGCAGCAGCGGCGTAAAGGTATTGCCCGCGCCCCGGGGCCGGGGGGAGATGCTCAGTTCCACCTGGGCGAAATGCTGTTTGCCCGCCAGCTCCCGGTCGAAGACGCCCGTTTCCGTAACGCTGCCGGCGATGGTCTCCCGGTAGACCACCTGGGGCCGGCCGGCCCGGAGGCGGGCGTTAAATTCCCGCTCCAGGCGGTGGATGATCACCTCCAGGTGGAGTTCCCCCATCCCGGAAAGCAGGGTCTGGCCGGTATCTTCGTCAACGTCGACCCTTAAGCTGGGGTCCTCCTCGGCCACCCGGGCCAGGGCCGGGCCCAGGCGCTCCTGGTCGTCCCGGGTCATGGGTTCGATGGCCAGGGAGATCACCGGCAGATAAGAAGATATGGGCTCCAGGATGATGGGGCGGTTTGGCGCGCACAGGGTGTCCCCGGTGGTGGCGGCCTTCAGGCCCAGAAGGGCGACGATGGACCCTGCTGCCGCCTCGTTCAGCGGTTCCCGCTTATTGGCGTGAAGCCGCAGCAGCCGGGCCACCTTTTCGGTCACCCCCTTCACCGGATTATAGATTTCCTGTCCGGGTTTCAGGGTCCCGGAATAAAGCCGCACAAAGGTGAGGCGCTGGGCCTGGTCCACCTGGATTTTGAAGGCCAGGGCCGCCAGGGGGCCGTCGTCCTTGGGCGGCCGGGCCTCCGCCGCCCCGGTTCGGGGATGGTGCCCGGTGATGGGGGGCACCTCCGTGGGATCCGGGAGAAAATCCTTGATGCCGTCCAAGAGCGGCTGAATGCCTTTATTTTTCAGGGCCGAGCCGCAGTAGGTGGGGACGCCTTTCAGGGCCACGGCGCTGCGGTGAATCGCGGCTTTCATCTCCTCCAGGGGCAGGGTTTCTTCCGCCAGAAAGGCCTCCATGGCGGTGTCATCCACTTCCGCCAGGGCCTCCCAGAGGGCCTCCCGGGCTTCTTCCGCCTCCTCCTGATAATCCTCCGGGATGTCCCGCTCCTCAAAAACCGCGCCCAGGGTCTCTTCCTGCCAGACCAGGGCCTTCATCTTCAGGAGGTCGATGACCCCCCGGAAGCGGTCTTCCTGGCCCCAGGGGATGGTGAGGACCAGGGGGTGCGCCCCCAGTTTTTCCCGCATGGAGGCCACGGCCTGGTAAAAATCAGCCCCCAGGCGGTCCATCTTGTTGATGAAGGCCAGCTTCGGGACCCGGTAGCGGTCCGCCTGGTGCCAGACCGTCTCCGATTGGGGCTCCACCCCGGAGACTGCGTCGAAGACGCCGATGGCCCCGTCCAGGACCCGGAGCGACCGCTCCACTTCGATGGTGAAATCCACGTGCCCCGGAGTGTCGATCAAATTGATCACCGCGCCCTTCCACTGGCAGGTGGTCACCGCCGCGGTGATGGTGATGCCCCGTTCCTGCTCTTCGGGCATCCAGTCCATCACCGCCGCGCCGTTGTGGACCTCCCCCATCTTGTGGGTGCGGCCGGTATAATAGAGGATGCGCTCCGTCAAGGTGGTCTTGCCGGCGTCGATGTGGGCAATGATGCCGATATTGCGGATGGCCTTAAGCCTGGGAGTGGTCACCGGGGAGGTCTCCGGAAAACGGAAATAGGACCTCGACTTTTTTAAATGAATTTGCGCTCAGTTTCAAGCCTTAATAGAAAATACCGCAATTTGCTTGATTAAGAGAAGGGTGAAATGGGGAAAAGGTTAAAAGGGGAAGAGGGGAAATTTTATGCAAATAACGGAGGAGGCTTATGCAAAATGCAGAGCTGGTCCTTCTTTTCTCTGCGCTTTCTCTGCGTCCTCTGCGTCTCTATCCTGCGGTGATTAGTTGCTCGCAAAGACGCAAAGTGCGCCAAGTTTGTTATTCTTTCTTTGCGTCCTTGGCGCCTTGGCAAGAAACTAATTCGCCGTAGAGACGCAAAGAAAAGACTTCTGCAGAAGGCTCGGAGGGCAATCAAATTTTTCCCCCTTTTCCCTTTTCCCCTTTTTACCCGGATTCAAGCTTGCTCTTAATTCCTTTGAGTGCTTACAATGTCTCAGACGAAAGGAATGATTTCATGTCCTGCAACTCTCCCCACTACCGTTTCTGCCCCTGCTGCGGCGGCTTGCTTACGACCCAACCCCGGGGCGGCCGGGACCGCCTGGTTTGTCAAGAATGCCGCAAGGTTCTCTATATCAACCCGGCGGTGGGCGTGGCGGTAGTGGTGCGCCGGGGAAAAGAAATCCTTTGGGGGCGCAGGGCTGGCGGCCCTTACCGGGGGGCCTGGTGCATTCCCTGCGGCTACGTGGAATGGGGGGAAGACCTCCGGGCCGCCGCGGTCCGGGAGTTTCAGGAGGAGACCGGCCTGATCGTGGAGCTGGGCGAGGTGCTGGCGGTGCACTCCAATTTCCACGACCCGGAGCGCCTCACCGTAGGCATCTGGTTCGCGGGGCAAATCACCGAAGGCGTCCTCCAGGCCGGGGATGATCTGGACGCAGTGGGGTTCTTTCCCCTGGAGGCCCCTCCCTTGCCCCTGGCCTTCCCCACCGACACCCTGGTGGTCCAGGAGCTTCTGAATTCGGCCGCAGCTTCAACCCCTACCTAGAAAATAATCCCAAATACTCGGGGTTAGGGGGGAAAAGGGAAAAAGGTTAAAAGGGGAAAAAAAGAGACGAGGGAGCAGACCCGTTTCCCCGTTTCCCCTTTTCCCCTCTTCCCCTTTTCCCCCTTTATACCGGAAAAAGCTCGGTTGCTTCCAGGGCCGCCAGATCCGTAAGAGAGACCATGGCGATCCGGGAATCCAGCAGATCCAGGACCGCAAAGCTGAAGGTGGGATGGCGCCCCTCCTCCAGGGTGAAGGCCCCGGGCACAAGGAGGTAGATGGTGTCCGGGGCCAGGGGCAGGCAGGCCTGGCGGGCCTGAAACTCCTGGGGCCGGAGCGCGTCGTTGATATACAGCAGGCGGTTGAATGGAGGACTGTAGCGGGTGACGCTGGGCACGTGCGTATGGCCGTGGCACAGCAGCAAAGGAGGCCGGGCCACGGTGCGGCCCTGCTGGT
>DYJG01000357.1 GCA_020723225.1 Desulfobacca acetoxidans
GGGCATGGCCCATGTGCAGGGAGCCGGTAATATTGGGAGGGGGGATGACGATGCAGTAAGGAGGTGAAGCGCCGTCGGCCCGGGCCCGGAATAGTCCGGACTCTTCCCAATAAGAGTACCATTTGCCTTCGATTTTTTGGGGATCGTAGACTTTATCCAGTATTTCTGCCATTTTTTGCCGTTTTCCGTTTTTCGTTTTTTTCCCTCTATATTTTTGGCCGGAAGCGGCCGGGTCATTGACCCGGCCGTTTCCGGCCACCGTAAGCCCCTGCAAGGGGAATCTGCGCCCTGCCGGTTTTACATCTCTTCTTCCACCCGCTTTTTCAACGCGGCGATCTCCCGGCGCACTTCCTGGGAGGCCACTTCCGGAAACATCTCCCGGCAGAGCCTTTCGGCGATCTCCTGGACCACCTCCCGGACCATCTGCCGGATCAGGTCTTCGTTTACCGTGGATTCCAACTGCTGCCGTACCTCTGCCATGGGAGCCGCGGCCGCCACCGGCGGCACCGGCGGCTCCGGGGCCGGCTCCGGGATCGGTTCGGGGATCGGTTCGGGTGCAGGGGGGGCTGAGGGCTCCTCCGGCGATTCTTTCAGGGAAGAAAGAAGATCTTCCAGGGAAGCCTCCTCTTCCTCCTTGGGGGGAGCGGCAGGCTCGTCCCCTTGGGAAAGCAGGGACTTCAGGTCCAGGGAATCCAGTTCATCGATCTTGGAGGAAATCTCAATGACCGTCTCACTGGCCCCCTCTTCCAAAACCTCAGTCAGATCGATAACTTCATCTTCTGCCTGGGGTTTGGGTGGAGCGTCTTTCTTTTTGCTGGAATCCATGAACCTCGTCCTTTAACAGGTTAAGGGCGGCGGCGGCCGGAGCCGCCGGCAGAGGAGGCCATTTTTTGCCTTCCCCGGGGTAATCCGGAACACCCGGCATCTTAATGGTTAAGTTGCTAAATTTTAATCGAAATTTAGTTACCATGAGCGGTGCTAAATGTCAAGGACTTTGGCTCCGCGTAGGGGCGAACCTTGTATTCGCCCTGGACGCGCAGGGCGAACACAAGGTTCGCCCCTACGAAAGACATCTCTATCGGCATTTCAAGAACCCGGATAAAGAAAGGTTATGATCAGGACTAATGCCGCCACCCCCAGACGGTAGAACGCAAAGGGTTTAAAGGTGTGCCGCTGCAGGAAGCGGAGCAGATATTTGATCGTGAGGTAGCTGGAGATGAGCGCGGCCAGAAATCCCAGGGTGGCGGCGGCCACCGTCAGACCCTCCGGAGCGGATTTGAGCCACTTGGGGAGGTGGTGCAGGCCCGCGCCGGCCAGGATGGGGGTGGCCAAAAGAAAGGAGAAGCGGGCCGAGGCCTCCCGGGTGAAACCGAGAAAGAGGGCGCAGGTCATGGTGATGCCGCTCCGGGAGACCCCGGGCATAATGGCCAGGGCCTGGGAGAGGCCGATAAGGACCGCGTCGAAGATGGTGAGCCGGGAGAATTCACGGTGATGCCGGGCCACCCTCTCCCCCACCAGCAGCAGCACCCCCACGGAACCCAGGAGCAGGGCGATGCGCCAGGGCTGGCGGAAAATGGTTTCCGCCTTGCTTTCCAGGAGCACGCCGGCCAGTGCCCCGGGTATGCTGGCCACCACCAGGTATAAAAATAGATATCGATCCCCCTGATTTTCCCATGTTGGCCGCACCAGGGAGCGGCCCATGGCCAGCCAGTCTCGCCAGAAATACGCCAGGAGAGCCGCCACGGTGCCCACGTGCAGCAGGATATCGAAACCCAGGCCTGCGCCGGGCATTTTAAAGTAGTGCTCCAGAAGGGCCAGGTGCCCGGAGCTGGAGATGGGCAGGAATTCGGTGATGCCCTGGACGATACCCAGGAAAATGGCAAATAGAGGATTCATCGTTAAAATTTAGCACGGAGGGGGGTAAAGGGCAAGGATGGGTTTTCCCTCAAGGGGATTTCTCCAGGCGCGCCTCAACGGTCGCGGGTTTAACCGTCAACAGGGTGAGAGAAGCAGGCAGATTGACGGAGACACTGAGACGATGGCGGCCGGGCGCCAGGTTGCCGGTATCTACTGTTGCCTTGAGATCCCCGGGTTTGAGACCCCTCAGTTCCAACATGGGGCCCTGGAGGGTGAGGGCCACTTTGGCAGGGTTCAGGCGGGCCTTCTGGGGCTGGGCCGCCACCGGCACCCCGGAGATAGTGCGGGTGATGATCTTGGGAGCCACGTTGACGTCCACCAGAATTGGGGACTGATCCGGCAGCGTCAGGTGCAGGGTCTTTAAATCCAGGTCCCCGGCCAGGGTGGCGGGGCCGGTGAGCTGGCTCACGTCCAGGGGGATGGTGGAAACAAACTTCAGATCCGCAATCTCGGCATAGGGTCCTTTGACGGTAATCTCAGAGGGCCTGGCTTTGACGCCAACGATCTCGTAGCCTTCGGGGGGTTTGCCCTCCAGGACCGGCTGGATCTGGAGAGTCCTGACCGTGGTGGGGGCCAGGGTGATATTGAGGGGGTTAGGCTGGACCCGGGTGACCTGCACTCCCCTGGGGAAATTGAAGGTTTTCGTCCCCAAGGGAATGGAATGGCGGCCCCGTTTATACCCCGAAAGGTCGATGGTCTGGGCCAGGCGGGCCTGGGTGAGCTTGCGGATGGCGCTGCCGGGGCCGATGACCCGTACCTGGAGGGACGAGGGCATTTCGTTGGTGATCATCATCCCCTGGGGAGGATTGACCAGTTCCAGGGCCACGCTTAAGGTGGTCTCGGTGGGCTCCTCCACCCCCACGGCGAACCACAGGGCCACCGCCAGCAGGAGGGACAGGAGCTTAAGGCCTTTATGACGCCCCAAAGAACCGAACAAGCCTTTCAATCCAGGTGCCTCTTTTTTCCGCGGTGGGTTCCACGATATCTTTCAAGGTCTGGCGGAGCTGCAACCGGGAGAGATTGCGGATAATCTTCCCTCCCCGGGCCAGGGAGACCTGGCCGTAAGTTTCCGAGACCACCAGGGCCAGGGCGTCGCTGTGTTCGGAGAGCCCCACCGCGGCCCGGTGCCGGGTCCCCAGGGTGGGGTCCAATTCGCCGCTGGCGGACAGGGGGAGCAGACAACCCGCGGCAACAATGCGATCCCCCTGGATAATGACCGCGCCGTCATGGGTGGGGGTATGGGGCCAAAACAGGGAAACCAGGAGTTCCTTGGTGACCAGGGCGTCCAGTTTCACGGCCCCTTCCATATAGTTGGACAGGCCGATCTGCCTCTCCAGGATGATGAGCGCACCGATGCGCTGGCTGGCCAGGGTCTCCACCGCGTCGCAAATTTCTTCGAGAATCAGGGGTTCGGAGGAGTCAACCGGGGCCAGGGCCTTTCGGCCCATGCGGCTTAAGACCCGGCGGATATCGGCCTGAAAGAGAATAATGACGATGAGGAGAAAGCTTCGGACAATGCCGTCCAGGAGCCATTCCAGAGTGAACAGTTCCAGCCTCCTGGCCCCCAGATACAACAAAAAGAGGAGGAACATGCCCGCCAGCACCTGGATGGCCTGGGTGCCCTTGAGAAAGAGCAGGACCTGGTAGATGATGACGGCCACCAGGATGATGTCCGC
>DYJG01000358.1 GCA_020723225.1 Desulfobacca acetoxidans
TTCCTGACCCACTGTATCGATGATCTTAAGGGATTGCGTTTCCAGGATAAAGAGATACAGGTGCGCATCGACGGCGGTTCTTGCCAGGACTGCCGCTCTTCCCTGGTCTTCCCCTTCGAACCTTACACCATGGAGGTGATCCTGCAGAACATTATCGGCAATGCCATGAAATATGCCGACCAGATTCAAGTTAAGGTCCTGGAAGAAGGCAACAAGGTGGTGGTGGAAATCCAGGACAACGGCCCCGGTCTGGATGTGGAAAAACTCAGGGAGAACCTGCTTCTCCCCGGAGACCGGCGGGAGGTGGACAGCACCCACCTGGGAATCAAGGTGACTCTCCACCTCCTGGAAAAAGTTGGCGGCCGCCTCTCGGCCTGGAGCCGGCCGGGAGCGGGCACCACGTTTATCATCGAGTTCCCGCGGCATTCCTCAAGAATTCCTTAGACGGATATGACTACCTGTAAGGCCTGGATGAAATATTCCTGGGAAGGGACGTATTGCGAATATCCCCCCGCGGCAGGGGACCCCGAGGGATTATGCATCCTGCATTCCCTGAAGCCGGAGAAAGATAAGGCCGCTTTCGAACAGGCCCTGCATGATAAGCTGGCCCAGGAAGATTACGATTTCAGGAAGGTCTTCTTTCCCGGGCCCATATCGTTCATCGGCCATAAGTTTAAAAAGCCCGTTACCTTTCAAGGAGCCCGGTTTTCCGGGTGGGCTAATTTCCGGGAAGCCGAGTTTGCGGATCTGGCGGACTTTTCTGCCGCCCGGTTTGCTCTAGCGGCTGTCTTTGAGAAGGCGAGGTTTTCAGGGCAGGCTCTTTTTAAAAATACGGAAATTATGGGAGAGGCGGATTTCCGAGGCGCCACCTTCGATAGCCGTGCGGTTTTTCACCGAATCAACGAAAGGCCGGGAACCTCGGAAGCGTCCGCGTTTTCGGCCTTTTTTCAATATATCAATTTCGGGCCCTGGGGTTTGCTCCGCTTCCAGGACCTGTCATTGACCCGGGTGAGTTTCCTGGGCGCCGACCTCCGCCGTTGCGAGTTCCACAATGTCCACTGGCATTCCCACCGCGGGCGGCAGGTGGTCTATGATGAGATGCTGCTCCGGGAAAAAGGCGGGCCGGCATTGGCGGGGTTTGCTCCCGCTTTTGAGCCCGGATTGAATTATGAAGGGCTCTGCGTCGCCGTGGAGGAGCTTTATCGCTACCTCAAGCTGAACTTTGAGAAGGAAGGGGACCAGAAGCAGGCCGGAGACTTCCATTACGGGGAAATGGAGATGCATCGCCGGGCCAATCCCTGGCGGCGATGGTTTCCTTTCTCCTGGTATAATCTTTACTGGGCCCTGAGCGGTTATGGGGAAAGGCCCCTCAGGGCCTTGGGCTGGCTGTTGGGGCTGATCGGGGCCATGGGATTGACTCTTTCCCATGAAGGATTAAAGACCCATCCCGGCATGGGAACCGGTCTCGGCCCCGCAGTCGTTTATCTCCTGCAACAGGCCACCCTGATCCGCCCGGAGTGGGCCGAGCCGGTAACCTTGGGAGGCCAACTGATCGGCGCCTTGAGCCGGCTGCTGATACCGGCTCAATTGGCCCTCTTCATTCTGGCCCTGCATAGCCGTTTGGGCCGGCGCCGCTGATCAACCGGGATGGCTGCAATGGCCGGAACTATGGCATGTATAAGCAGTGCAACTGATAATTGCCGGGAGAACCTTTTTTTAGACAGAGGTTTACTTGCTTTCCAAGGCAAATATTCCTTGCCAATCAAGGGGTGGAGGCTTCTGCCCGAACTTGCGGCAGCGTTCCAGGAAAACCTGGGCCGGCCGGTCATCCGGTTTGAGGCGCAAAACCATCTGAAAATGGTCCGCGGCCGCGTCCCAGGCTTTCCTCCGGTAGGCCTCCCGGCCGGCGGCAAATAAATGCAGCCATTCCGGCGTGCCGCCGTGGCCCCGGCGGCCCAGCAACTCGTAAACCGCCACCGGCTGCTCCCGGCCTTTCACTTGAATCAGATCCAGTTCCCGGACCAGCATGGCCTCCTCCACCCGGCGGCAGGTGGAGTCGCTAATCAGGATATCGGTTCCATAAACTTTATTGGCCCCTTCCAGGCGGGCGGCCAGGTTCACCGTATCGCCGATGGCGGTATAGTTAAACAGCTCCACCGAGCCGATGTTCCCGGCGATCACCGGACCGGAATGCAGTCCCAGTCGAGGCTTAAGAGGCGGCCAGCCTCGGTTTTGCCACTGCAGCCGCAACCCCTGCACCGCGGCCCGCATGGCCAGGGCCGCTTCGCAGGCCTTGAGGGCATGGCCGCTGAAATGCACCGGCGCGCCCCAGAGAGCCATCAGCGCGTCGCCGATGTACTTATCCATGGTGCCCAAGTGTTCCAGGACGATCCGGGTCATGGGGGTAAAATAAGCGTTTAGGAGGTGTACCAGATCTTTCGGGGGCATCCCCTCGGACCAGGAGGTGAACCCCTCCAGGTCCGAGAAGAGAACTGTGGCCACCACTTCCTCTCCTCCCAATTCCAGGCGTTCGGGGTGGGCGATGATGGCCTCCACCAGACCGGGGGAGACGTAGTGGGAAAAGGCCCGGCGCAGCCAGCGTTTTTCCCGGGCCTCGATCAGATACTGGCCCAAGACGTTGCCGCCGTAAATCAGGGCGAACCCGGCGCAGATGAGAATCGGTGGCGCCCAATAGAAAAAATAACTAAACAGCCCCCAGGAGATTCCCAACACCCCCAGGACGGAACCCGCCAGCGCCGCCAGGCCCACCAGGGGAGAAAGCCGGGCCAACAGCAAACCGATCCGGGCCGGCCGGGGCAGCTCCCGCCCCCAACCCTTATCAAGCAGGGTGTGCATGATCTGGGCGTGGATTTCCACCCCGGCCATGCGCATTCTATCCCCGGCAAAGTAGGGAGTTAAAAAGGTATCGGCCTGGGCCTGGGGAGTGGCCGAGGCTTCCAGCATCCGGCCCACCAGCACGATGCGGCCCCGGATGCGGCTTGCCGGGAGGGGATGCTCGTCATTCAAAACCTGGTAATAGGAAGCCGTGTCGATACTCCGCTGGGGGCCCGCATAATTGATCAGCCCGGATAGATCGGGCGGCAAAGAGGTCTGCGGCCGGAAAGCCCGCACCGCCGCGGCGGGCAAGGTCTCTTGCCCGAAGAGGCTAAGCCGGAAATGGCGCACCACCCCGTCCGCGTCCGGGGTGAGCATCATCAACCCCATCCCCTTTGCCGCCCGGCTCAGGGCCGGAAGCGGCTGCACCAGAATCCGCCGGTCAAACTGGCGGTCCCGGGTGGCGTCCACGGTCTGGCCCAGGATGACGTTTCCGGCCTGCTCCAGGGCCGCAGCCAACAGCCGGTCGTCTTCCGGGTCGGAGGGATCGGCAAAAACCACGTCAAAGACGATGAGAGCGGCGCCGGCCGCGGCCAGGCGGCGGATCAGCTCAGCGTGGACCCGGCGGGGCCAGGGCCAGGGACGCCGCAATTCCTGGAAGGAAGCTTCATCGATGCCCACCACCAGAAGCTCCGGCGGCGGGGGTTGGACCGAGCGCAGGCGGTAGCCCAGGTCCAAACCCTGGTTTTCCA
>DYJG01000359.1 GCA_020723225.1 Desulfobacca acetoxidans
CGGGGGAGAGGGCTAGAGTGAGGGGGGTGTCTGAATGTGGAATCGCTTAATATTGTCCACCCTTCTCCGACTTGTGGTAATGATTAGCCCCTCAAAGGGGGAGGAGAAAAATTGCGATACCCAAGCCTTTGGGCAGTGCTGCTATTTCGATGTTAAAGGAATAAACGAGACGTTTTAGATTGTATCGCGACCGGCAAAAAAAAGGGGAAGAAAAATTATTTGCCTGCTGGGGTGGAGGAACCTATTCTCCCGCACCTGATTTCCCCCCTTTCCCCCAACTCCCCTTTGACCTCAAAAGTTGGCCCCAGGAACTGTTCGATGACCCAGAGGTTGGTGAGGAGGTGCAAGGTGATCTCCGGGGTGATGAAAGAGGAAGAGCCCCGGGCCCGGGCCAGGTAGGGGACCATCTGGTCCGCCAGGTGCCGGTCCACCGCGGCCCGGCGGTCCCGGAAGACGAAAAAAGCGTCCGCGGCTTCGTCGGCCACTTTTTCCGCGGGTTTGCCCCTGGCCCCCAGGGCGTCGAAGCCGGCCCGGGGTCCGTAGAGCAGAACCATGCTGCCGGCATCGAGTCCCCCGGCCTGCACCAGTTCCACCGGCAGGTCCCCGCCCAGGCGGGATTTGAGCCGTTCCGCCTGGCGCCGGGCCACGTGCTCCGGCAGCCGGGAGGCGGCGGAGATGGCCCGGAAATCCCGGTAGTCCGGCGGCGTGCGCCACTCCACGCCCGACAGTTGCCGGGCCGGGTGGATTTCCAGGCTTACTTCGCCTCCGCCCCGGGGATACCAACCCCAGCGTTCCAGGGTCATTTCCACCCTGGCTCCCAATTGGGCCAGGGCCGGGAGAAAGACGTAAAGGAGATAGTGGACCGGGGGGCTCCAGGCCACGTGGGTGCCGCCCCGGAGAACGAGGCGGGAAGGCCGGTCACAGGCGATAAGGGGCGGCAGGAGGGCCTGGGCCAGGAGGGTGACGGAACCGGCGCTGCCGGTCTTTTCCGCCACATCAAAGAGATACTGCCCGGGATGCAAGACCCGGGGCCGGAAAGTCAACTCCCGGCTGTGCAACTCGGCGCCGGTGACTTCGGCGTCGGTGATCCGGGCCAGGGCCAGGACCCCGGCCAGGTGTTGGGGTCTCAACCCCGGTTTGGCCCGGCCCGCCCGGATCTGATCGATATGCACCGGTTGCTCCAGCGCGGCGGCCAGAGAAAGGGCGGTGCGCAAAATCTGCCCGCCCCCTTCTCCATATGAGCCGTCAAGATGGAGCATTATTTTTCCAGTAAGAAGATTACCTCGAATCTGACGCGATAAGTGGCGATTTTATTATCGTTTACCGACACCCGTTGTTCCAGGATTCGCAGCCCGGTGATGCCCCGCAGGGTCTCGGTGGCCCTTTTGAAACCAACGGCCAAGGCGTCCTCGAAGCTGACCGGGGATTCGGCAATGGCCTGGGTTACTCTGGCTACCTGATGCGGCATGATATCCCCCTCGTTATTCCTCAGCGCGGGTTTATTCCAGAATAAAGATTACCTCCAGTTTCACCCGGTAGGTGGCGATTTTGTTGTCTTTGACGGATACCCGGTGTTCCACTACCCGCATGCCGGTAATACCCCGCAAGGTCTTGGAGGCCCGGGCGAACCCCACTTGTACGGCGTCTTCAAAGCTTTGGGGAGATTCGGCGATGATATGGGTGACTCTGGCCACGTTCGTCGACATGTTCCGCCTCCTTAGGTTTGATCGGGTCGAGAGCCGCAGGCCGGCTTAGCGCCCCATGCCCCCGGCCCCGGGTTTCCCATATGATAAGTTCGCATATCGCAGATGCAAGTGCCCATGAACGGTGGCACAGGCTTTCCAGCCTGTGCGGATGCGCTGAAATTATATTTTGCGTCTTTCTTTGCGTCTTCGCGTCTTTGCGTGAGGTTTATCTTTTCCCCATAGGAAAGTAAATTTACGCTTCCTGCCCGTCCATTTTTGGTAGAATGGCCGGGTATCTTCTGGAGGCGCAATGCGGGAAGTCCGGCGCATGTGGCATTATTCCACCATGGTGGTCCTGACCGTGCTCACGGCCGGGATTTTCGCGGCCATCCTCATCCCCTTCAAAGGCATCCCCCTGATCCCCGGGCTCACGGAACTGCGGCCCGCCAACGTCATCCCCGTGGTCTTCGGCCTCCTTTTCGGGCCCGCGGGGGCCTGGGGCGCGGCTTTAGGAAACCTCATCGGCGACTTTTTCGGCACCCTGGGACCGGGGAGCTTCTTCGGTTTTTGGGGCAATTTCCTGGCCGCGTACCTGCCTTATAAAATGTGGGGTAACCGGCCTGTGGGGCAAGTCCGGGGACATCTCCCCTGCTTTGTGCTGGCGGTGCTCCTGGGGGCCATGGGCTGCGCCCTGATGATAGGATTCGGGGTGGAGGCTCTCAGACTTCTGCCTTTCAGCGTCATCGCGGCCGCGGTTTTCTTTAACAACGCGGTCATCGCCCTGCTCCTGGGGCCGTTTCTCCTGACCCTGCTGGAGCCCCGGGTGAGCCGTTGGGACCTGTCCTGGACGGAGATCGTGGACCCGGAGGACCGCACGCCCGGACCCGCGCCCCGCCTGGGCCTGGCCCTGGCCTGGCTGGGAGCCGGGGGCGGTTTTCTGCTGGGACTGGCGGTGAGCGTGGGATTGGTGAGCCTCACCGGCCTCCCTTCCCTGGCCGCGCTGCTGGCGCCTTTGGTGGCGATCCTGATAATCGGGTGCTTTTTGCTTTAGAAAAAACTATCTCACGCAAAGACGCCAAGGCGCAAAGACGCAAATATTTTTATAATATCCGCGTCCATCGGCGTTTATCTGCGGTTAAAATTTACCGCCGATGAACGCCGATACACGCCGATAAAAGCAGATAATTAATATAATCTTGCGCCTTTCTTTGCGTCTTGGCGTCTTTGCGTGAGAATTAACTGGAGAATTAGCAATAATCAACATTACCGACCTCTATTTTAAGTATAAAAGAGCCGACGCTCCGGTTTTTCGCGGCCTCAACCTGGAGATCGCACCGGGAGAACGGGTCGCGGTCCTGGGCCCCAGCGAGGCCGGGAAGTCCACCCTGGCGCTCTGCCTGGGAGGCCTGATTCCCCGGATGATCAAAGGGGAGTTTCAGGGTCAGGTGGAAGTGGAGGGCAGCCTCACCCACCTTTGCCGGCCCCGGGAACTGGCGGACCGGGTGGGCCTGTTGTTCCAGGATTTCGAGGCCCAGCTCTTCTCCACCCGGGTGGACCAGGAAGTGGCCTTCGGCCCGGAAAACCTGGGATTGGACCGGGCGGAACTCCTCCGCCGGGTGCCCCGGGCCCTGGCCCGGGTGGGTCTCGAGGGCCTGAAACAACGCGACCCCGCCACCCTTTCCGGAGGCCAGAAACAGCTCCTGGCCCTGGCCGCGGTCCTGGCCCTGGAGCCCCGGGTCCTGGTTCTGGATGAACCCACCACGGACCTCGACCCCTTACGGGTGGAGGAACTCATGGAGGCCCTGGGACGGCTCAGCCGGGACCAAAACCTCACCCTGGTCCTGCTGGGCGCGGACCTGCGCCTGGCCCGGCATTGCTCCAGGATTATCCTGCTTC
>DYJG01000360.1 GCA_020723225.1 Desulfobacca acetoxidans
GGAAGAGAAAGAGCACGTCCACGTCGAAGGCCAGAAACAGCAAGGCGAACAGATAATAAATGACGGCTACCTGGATCCAGGCGCTGCCTGTGGCCGGGATGCCGCATTCGTAGATCTCATCCCGGGCCGGACCGAAGCTCCGGGGCGCGATCAGGAAGGCGATGATCAGGGGGCCCATGGCAAAGAGGGCCGCGGCCAGCAGGTAGACCAAAACGAAGGAAAAGTCGCTCAAGGCCTCAGGGAGTTCCAAAGCCCGTTCTCCTTGTGCTTTTTTTAACAAACCTTGACTTTTATACCTCGCCTGCAAAAACATAGTCAAGGGTTTTTTCCCGCGATTTCAGAAAAAACTTTTTGCCCGTAAATCGTGGAAGAAAGCGTTTTACTATTTTCGCCTCCAAGACTTGTTTGAGAACATAATTTCATAACAAGCCCCCCCTCACCCCCTTGCATCCAAAAGTGGAGAAATCTAGTTCAGAGGTTGACAGGGAGGTGCGCCCGGTCGATGATAACCGTAAATGGTTTGCTCCGCCCAAGTCTCAAGTTTTTCCAGGGGCGAACAGCCTGGAAATGAGCATCCGGCAATCGGGAGGAATGATGAGACAAAATCTTAGCCGTAGAGCCGTCAAGGTCGGCGCCATTCTTTTCCTGCTCATCTGGTTTTTTCCGGCCTTAGCCCCGGCCAGACCCACGACCGCCGAACAGGCCCGCCGGGTCGTGGCGGGTTGGCTGGCCCGGGACGGGAAGCCTCTGGAAACCATCCTGGGCCGGGAGGTGCGGGAGGTCCAATCCTTTCAGGGGGAGCAAGAGGGAGTAGATTATTTCGCCGTTTACCTGGAGCCCCGGGGGTTTGTCATCGTTTCCGGCGACGACCTGGTGGAGCCGATTATCGCCTTCGCCCCCCAAGGAGAATTTGATCCCTCTCCCAGGAACCCCCTGGCTACGTTGGTGGACAGAGACGTCCCCCGGCGCGTGACCCGGGCCCGGGAGGCGGAGGCCCGGGCCCTGGAGGATGGGGGCATTTTCCCGCTCCAGGTTTACCAGGAGCAGGCCCGGCTCAAATGGCAGGCCCTGGAAGGCTTCCAGGCGGAGCTGGAATACGGCCTGCCCCGGGTCTCGGACCCCCGGGTGGATCCCCTGGTAAAGACCCGCTGGTCCCAGGACCGGGTAGCCGACTCGGACGAGGGAAAGGCCTGTTACAACTACTATACTCCCCCTTATGCCGCGGGCACCGCCAAAAATTATCCTTCAGGTTGCGTGGCCACGGCCATGGCCCAAATTCTGCGGTTCCATAAGTTTCCCACACAAGGGGTGGGGAAGGCAACATTCTGGATCAAGGTGGATGACCGTGCCGTTAAAGCATCCCTCCGGGGTGGAGACGGCAAAGGGGGGCCATATCAATGGCAGCAGATGCCGCCGGTCCCGGACGGCCTCACCAAGGAGAGGCAGCTTAAAGCCATCGGCGCCCTGACCCATGACGCGGGCGTGGCCATTAAGATGGAATATACCAGCGAAGAATCGAGCGCTTATACTGCGGACGTGGGTCCGGCCTTAATCAATACCTTTAAATACAGCAATGCCATTGTCGGCGGCGCGAAGACCGGGATTCCCCACGCCGTGCTGATCAGGATGATCAATCCCAACCTGGACGCGTCCCTGCCGGTGCAATTGGGCATCATCAAAAAAGGCACCGAGGGCGGACATGACGTGGTGGCCGACGGCTACGGCTACGATTCGTCCACCTTATACCATCATCTCAACATGGGTTGGAGCGGCTCTTCGGATGCCTGGTACAATTTGCCCAACGTGGATCTCAAGCCCCCCGGTAACTACAATCTGGTGGCGGAGTGTCTTTATAACGTCTATACCAGCGGGAAGGGGGAGATCATCAGCGGCCGGGTGCTGGACCCCCAGGGCAGGCCTCTGAGGGGCGCCCAGGTGCAGGCCGTCGAAGAGGGCGGAGAGACCCACACTGACACCACCAATGCCCGGGGCATTTATGCCCTTCCCAAGGTGCCGTCCGCGTCCAGGTTTACCGTCAAGGCCAGCAAGGCCGGATATGCCTTCGAGGAGAAGGAGGTGACCACCGGGACGTCCACCGAGCACACCAAAACCACCGGCAACCGTTGGGGGGTTGATTTTACCGCACAGCCCGGGGGCCGGGACGGTAATGGAGGATTGCCCCTCCAGCAGTAGCGGCTCAGGGCAGAGGCGTGTCGGTATAGGCGATGTCGGCTTCTGCGGAGCGGTAGCGGCGCAGGGGTTTGCCCAGGCGCACGTCCTGGACCCAGTCGGGGTTCAGCAGCATGGATTTGGCGCTGAGCACGATATCCGCGTCTTGCAGCGCGAGCTCGGCGGTGGCCCGGTCATAAATCTGGCCGCAGATCATGATGGGGAGCGAAGTGGCTTCCCGGGTGAGTTGAGCCATGTTGCGGCCGGCGCCGAAGGCAGGAGCCTGAAAATTATAGGTGGACACGGAAATGGCGTCCAGGGGCTCCCGAGACAGGAGGGAGATGATTTCCTGATATTCTTCTTTAGT
Organism: Desulfobacca acetoxidans; assembly: GCA_020723225.1. Lineage (GTDB taxonomy): Bacteria > Desulfobacterota > Desulfobaccia > Desulfobaccales > 0-14-0-80-60-11 > SURF-52. The sequence continues at coordinate 2,537 of DYJG01000360.1, forward strand.
CCGGAAAAGAGAAACGTCCAGGTCCACCACGCCCCAATCGGAGATGCGGAAGAACAACAACCGGTCCTCCGGGATGACCGGGGCCACCGCTTGGATGATCTCCCTAGCGAAACGGAAGCGGTTGGCCACTGAACCGCCGTAGGCGTCGTCGCGCTGATTGGTATAAGCGGAGAGAAAATTGCTGATGAGATAGCCGTGGGCCCCGTGGATTTCCACGGCGTCGAAGCCCGCGGCAATGGCGCCTTTGGCAGTTTCCACGAAGCCGAGAATGACGTGGTCGATATCGAATCGGCTCATGGCATCAGGCGCGGGGTATGGTTTCCCGGTTAAGTGGTTGTTATCTCTGGGGATGATGGGACTGGGGGCGATGGTGCGGCCCGCGGGGTTGATTTCCGGCCACGACACCCGGCCGCAGTGGAACATCTGCATGACGGAGACCGCGCCCGCGTCCCGGATGGCCCGCACCACCGGTTTCCAGGCGTCGATCTGCCGCTGGGTGAGCAGCCGGGCCTGGCCCGGATACCCCTGGGCGCTTTCGTAGTCGGTGACGATGGCTTCGGTATAGACGAGGGCCGCGCCGTTTTTGGCGCGGCGCACGAGAAATTCTAAAACGTCATCCCGGGGAATGCTGTCTTGCACCGAAGACATGCGGGTCATGGGGGCCACGCCGAGACGGTTTTTCAGGCGGAAATTTTTCAGGTGGAAGGGGGAGAAAATGGGATCCAGGTTCAAAGGAACTTCCTCCTGCCTGCTTTAGGGGTCATGTGGCTAATCATCATCTGGCTAACTTCATAAGTTAATCTGATTCAAAGATTTCGCTTGCTCTATTTTGGGTCTTCAAGGAAAATTCTTACCGAACAGTGCTTCATGGGCTGCGGCGCACTCATAAGCCATGAAAAGCCTTAGCCCCCCTCACCCCGGCCCTCTCCCCCCGCCAGTTAGCGACAGGGGAGAACGGGAACCCTCCGGGCGGGGGGAGAGGGAGAAAAAAGTGGTGTCCAAGCAGAGCTTGGACGGGAAATCGGACGTTCCCAAGCAG
>DYJG01000361.1 GCA_020723225.1 Desulfobacca acetoxidans
GGCGTCTCGCCCGCCTGGTACCGCACAGGCGAGACGCCTGTGCCACCAGGTAACCAGACCTTTTCAGGGCAGAGCTGGGAACGAGGGCAAATCCTTGATTATTACTGGCCACTGACAACTTTTCATTACAGACCAGGATGGGAGGCAGCCGTGTCTAAATCAATATTAGCCATAGCTTTGGCTGGATTACTCTTGTTGAGTGTGTTTGCGGATTGCCGGCCGGCTTATGCCCGCAGGGGCGGTGACGATTCCCAAGGGTTCTCGGATGACGGCAGAAGGGGGCGGGGCCGGGGCCAGGACGATTTTCTCGAAGGCCAGCGCCGGGAGGGACGGAGAGGCCAGCATCATTTGTTGGAAGACCAGGACCAGCGCCGGGGCCGGGGCCGCGATGATAACCGGAATCTCTTTTCCCCGGATGATTCCGGAGGCCGCGGGCGGGGCCGGGATGACCGGTAAGGATTTGAACCCGGAACTCTACTTCCCCTCCCGGGTAATCTTCCGTTCGTAGGCCGACTCGATCTTGGCCAACAAATCTTCCACCGGACAGGGTTTTAGCAGGTAATCATACCCACCCAGGCGCATGGCCTCCACGGCCGCGTCCAACGAGGCGTGGCCGGTGAGGAGGATGACTTCGGTTTGGGGGGCGATTTTCTTGATTTCCGTCAGGGTGGCGATGCCGTCCAGATCCGGCATGCGCATGTCCAGGACCACTACGTCGTAATCCTTTTCACCCAGCTCTTCCAAGGCTTCCCGGCCGCTTCCCAACGCGGTCACCTCCAGCCCCTGGGCCTTGAGCATCTTGGCCAGGGTGGTGCGGAAGCGCTCTTCGTCATCCACCAGCAATATCCTGGCATTCATAATTTTCCTTCCCGGGGCTGCAGAGGCATGGTGATGGTGAAAGCAGCCCCCCGGCCCTCTTCACTGGCCGCGGTGATCCGGCCTCCCAGCTTGGTGATGATGCCGTGGCATATGGACAGGCCCAAACCGGTGCCCTGTCCCGGAGGTTTGGTGGTGAAAAAGGGGTCGAAAATCCGGGGCAGGTCTGCCGGCGCAATACCCGGTCCGGTGTCGCTGACGATGATTTCCACGGCCTCTTCGCCGGCCGAACGGGTGGTGACGGTGACCTCGCCCCTGCTCTGGATGGCGTAAGCGGCATTATTCAACAAGTTCAAAATCACCTGGCGGAGCTGGGGCGCGTCCGCATAAATCTGGGGCAGGTCCGGGGCCAGGCGCAGGTTGATCTTAATGCCCTTTTGGCCGGCCTCTTTGGCCACCAACGCGGCCATGTCCTTGATCAGCTTGTTGACGGCCACCATCTGGAGCACCGGCGGCCGCTTGCGGGCAAAGTCCAGGAGGTTGTGGACGATCTCCTTGCCCCGGTCCACCTGCTGGATGATCTCCCGGAGGGAATCGTGCAACTCCTTGACCTCCGGTATCCCATGGAAATGGTCCGTCTGCAAGAGGGTTTGCATCCACTGGGCTTCCTGGCGGATAATGGCCAGGGGATTGTTGATTTCGTGGGCCACGCCTGCCGACAACTGGCCGATGGCCGCCATCTTCTGGGCCTGCACCAGCCCCTCATCCAGGAGCCATTCCGTGCCGGCGGCTTTCTCAACGTGGCGTTGCAGCCGCCTGGTGGCCAGCAACGAAATCACCGCCACCCCCAAGGCCCCCAGGCCCCAAAGAAGGCCGCAACACAGGCTCAGGGGCGCCGCGGCGAAAAACAGGACAATTGCGGGAAGGTATGGGACTAGAATGCTACCGGAGATAGGGGACCTGGCCGTCATTTTTCCATCAGGGTCTGCGGGCAAGGAAGAGAAAGCCTTGATTCCCGGAAGCGCAGCCGCTGCCTTTGAGGGCCGGCCCGCAAGCAGGCCCGGAAGTCTCAAGAAACGGCGCCAGGGATATGACAACCGGTTGCCGCTAGCGAAACTGGAGCCGCCCGGGGAGACCCGCGCTCGTTAAACCTTGCCCTCTTGAATCAACTTTCTCTCATAGGCCTGGCGCATCTTCTCCAATAATTCATCCAGGGCCACCGGCTTCATCACGTAATCAAAAGCTCCCAACTGCATGCCTTGAATGCCGGACTCCACCGAGGCGTGGCCGGTGAGCATGATGACTTCCGTCAAGGGTTTTCTCTCTTTGATGGCTCTCAGGGTCTCAATGCCATCCATTCCCGGCATTTTGACATCCAGAACAATGACGTCGATGTCCCGCTCCGCCAAAACCTCCAAGGCCCTTTGCCCGTTTTCCGCGCCGGTGACTTCGATCTTCCTGGCCTTAAGCCGTTTGATGATGGTCTCCAGGAAATCCAACTCGTCATCCACTACCATGACCTTGAAATTATCCATCACCACGTCTCCTTGGGTATTTTCCCGGTATCGGCATCAGTCGTCCCTGACCTTCTCCGTTTCGTCACTTTATCGGCAGATAAATGGTAAAAGTTGTGCCCTTGCTTTCCTCGCTGGCCACCATCATCCTCCCCCCCAACTTGTCAATGATGCTGTAGGAAATGGATAGTCCCAGCCCGGTGCCTTTGCCCACCGTCTTAGTGGTAAAGAAGGGGTCGAAGATCTTATCCACCATCTCCTTGGGGATGCCGGGGCCGTTATCGCTGATCTCCACGGCCAGGTTGTTGATCTTGGCCAGATGGCTGGTTTTGATGATAATCTCCCCGTCCTTGCCGATGGCATCGATGGCATTGTTGAGAATATTGAGAAAAACCTGCTGCAATTGGGAGGAGTCGCTGGTGGTTGAGGGGAGCCCTTCGAAAAAATCCGTTTGGATATCGATATTGCGATACCGGGCATCATTCTCCAGAAAGCCGACGGTATCGTCTAAAATATCGTTCAGGTTCACTCTCTCCTGGACCGGCTCCATCCGCCGGGCAAAACCCAGAAGGCGGTGGGTGATCTTCTTGGCCCGGTTGATGTGAACCTCTATTTTGTTCACCGCATCGGTAAATTCGTCATAATTAGGGCTTGCGGCCAGGTCTTCTTCCCGCAGCAGGTCTTTCAGCCATCCTGCCTTTTCCCCGATCACCGCCAGGGGGTTGTTGATCTCATGGGCAATACCCGCGGCCATTTTGCCCAGGGCCGCCATCTTGCTGGATTGCATGGCCAGGTCTTCGCTGGCCGCCTTTTTCCGCTCCATCCGCAACAACTCTTTCATCATGGAACGGGTGGAGAGGAACGCGCCGAGGATGATCACCAAGACACCGGCCCCGCAGATCAGCAAGGTAATGAACCGGGCCCGCAACAGGGGGGTCAACTGTTCCGTGGGATTTTCCTTGATGACCAGGACCCATTTTTTGTTTTTGATCACGCTGGTGGCGTAAAGGCTGGTTTCCCCCAGATAGTCGATCTGTTCCACGCTAAGGCCCGTGGCTGCGGAGAGATTCGGGGTCTCCGGGGTGGCCAGAAGGGTGCCGCTGAACCGGGGAGTGGTCTGCAAGATATTATTTCTATTGATAATAAAGGCATCTCCCTTTTTCCCGGTCTGGGCGGCGTGCACTATGTTTTCAATGATGTCGGAGTTGATGGTGGCCC
>DYJG01000362.1 GCA_020723225.1 Desulfobacca acetoxidans
CCCCCCTGGGGGGAGAGGAGAAATACTTGCCATATCCACAAGATACAAACTTATGAGTAATGATAAGCCTAGGGGGAGAGGGGATTAATACCGGAATATCCACGACTTATTATTATTTTGGTATGCCAAGCATTCCCCTCTCCCCCCGGAGGGGGGAGAGGGCAGGGTGAGGGGGGCGCGAGGCCCGCAAGCACTCTATATCCGAAAATATCCAGTTCCCAACCCATTTGTGGGTAACGATAAGCCCCCTGGGGGGCGAGGGAATAAAGGAAGAAACTTCTGGCAAATACTGTAATATTGGAACAGACTGGCGGCGGCTTGGCGTTACCGGGTTTGGGCCACCAGGACTCATACCAATTTGCATTCAAAAGACATTTTTTTGTGGGCGAACCTTGTGTTCGCCCCTACGATTTATCGCCCTTTGATTGCGACTTTTTATCAGGGATTTACACGGAGATTATCGGCAAGCCTTCCTGATGCCGATTCTTTTGCTACTTCTCTTTAGGGGGCGACAGGCTGAAGACGGCCACCGGGTGGTGGAGCAGGCGGCGGTCTTTCTTGGTATAGGCTAATTCATCAAGGTAATCCACCACTTCCTGCTTAAGGGCGGGGTTCAGGCTCCGGACGTCGGACTCCAGGAAGAAGCTGAGGAGGGCCTCCCCTTCGGCCGAGCCGGGCCGGAAGCATTCGCTGACATTGATGTGAGACTCCACCGTTTCCAGTTGGTAGGGGATACCGCGGAGTTCCAGGATTTCCTGGATCTCCCGGCTGGAGAGCATTTCCTCGTCGCTGCCCTTGACTCGCTTGAGAAACCGCTGCTGCACCTGACTGATGCCCCAGGGGGTCTGGTGCAGGATGAGCACCCGCCCGTCCGGGCCTAGGGCGTTAAGGGCGTGGTTAATGGCCCTTTGCCGGTCCGGGATGTAATAGAGGCAGTGGGTGAAATGCACCAGATCGAAGGGACGGCGGATGACAAAGTCCTCGAAGGTGAGGGGATTGATTTCCAGCCGCACCCCATCACCGGCATGGACATCCATGTTCTCCCGGAGCCTGGAGCAGAGAGCCTTGTTGGGCTCCACCATGACATACTCCAGATTCCTCACCCGGGAATTGAGGATGGAAACGAAACGCCGGTCGAAGTCGCCGTTGCCGGCGCCCACGCTCAGCGCGGCAAAGGTAGATTTTCGGGGCAGCCGCGGGGCCAGGTGTTCCTGACACCATTTGAGCGTGGCCAGCCACTCGGTGGAGTGCCTGCGGAAGGCTAGAAAACAGTGGGCATAGGCCTCGGGGGATAACGGAGGGGCGAGTTCGGATCTGGCAGTCTCTGGAGTCATTTGCCGTCTTCCTGGTATTCTTAGGCATCAGCCGGGTTTTGCACCAGCGCCGGGCTAGGGGCCGGATGCCAGATGGAGGCGCCGGGCTGTTAAGGTCAGCATTTTGGCCTCTATTATATGGGGAGTAAAGAGATTATTTACTAGTCGGATAATTTCAAAAAGTTATCAAATCTGCCGTTTTCTAATCCTTGACAACCTCTTTTTACATGCATATAAATACATATATTTCCGCATATCATTGGGGGTGAAATTATGAGAACCACCTTGATTATTGAAGACGAGTTGCTGGCCAGGGCTGCGGAGTTGACGGGGATTAAGGAGAAAACCTCGCTGGTCAGGCTCGGGCTGGAGGCCCTGATAGCCAGGGAAAGCGCCAAAAGACTGGCCGCTCTGGGGGGAACTGAAAAGAATTTGGAGATGATCCCCCGGCGCCGCACGGCGGAATCCTGACATGGTCTTGGTGGACACTTCAGTTTGGGTGACGCATCTGCGTGAGGGGAATATTGGCCTGGAGGCATTGCTCAGTGAAGGTCGGGTGGTTTGCCATCCTTTGATTATCGGCGAACTGGCGTGCGGCAATCTCCGCAACCGCACTGAAATCCTGCTCCATCTCCAGACGCTGCCCCGGGCGGTCAGGGCAGAGGATGAAGAGGTGTTAGAATTTATTGAAAATCACGGCCTCATGGGAAAAGGTCTGGGGTATATCGATATGCATTTACTGGCTTCGGCTCTTTTGACCCAGGTTGCCTTCTGGACACTGGATAAGAAGCTTAATGAGGCGGCGATCAGGTTTGGGCTCGCGTATTGATTTTTTAATCTGATTGTGAATGTGGATGTAATATCAATTGAGAGAGGCCGGGATGCTTATGCTCTTGATGATCGCCGGACTGGCCCTAGCTGCGGAGCCCTCCGGGGCCCAGGCGCCGGAAACACCCACCGGAACCATCGCCTTCGCGTCCCTGGCGCCCCGGGGCTGGGACCTCTATGTTACTGATGTTAAGGCGCAGCAGAGCCGTCGCCTCACCGACTCTCCGGCCTTAGATTATAACGGGGCCTTCTCTCCTGACGGTAAAAAGATCGCCTTCGTCTCCGAGCGTGACGGCAACCTGGAGTTATATATCATGGCTGCCGACGGCTCCGGTCTCCGCCGGTTGACGGACAATTTTGCCCTGGACGATCACCCGGCCTGGTCACCGGACGGCCAAAAAATCGCGTTCGCCAGCACCCGGGAACTCGCGGCCGCGCCCGGGCGGGCCTGGAACGCTATCTACGTCATGAACGCGGACGGCAGCGGGGTGAAAAGACTCTCGCCGCCGGACGCGGCGGATTACTCCCCGGCCTGGTCGCCTAAAGGGGACTTGCTGGCCTTGGCTTCGGGGAGCGGCAGGGCAGGGGGGACGGACCTTTATGTCATGAATCCGGACGGCGGCGGCCGGCGTTTGGTCATCAAAAACGGCGGCTGGCCCTGCTTCACCGCAGACGGGCAGGGCCTTTTTTTCCATAGCCAACGCCAGGGCAACTGGGGCATCTGGCGGGTCAGGTTGGACGGCTCGAATCCGGAGCGGGTCACGCCGCCGGAGCTGGAGGCCTTTACCCCCCGGGCGTCCGCGGACGGCAAATGGCTGGCGGTTGCAGTGCGCCGGGGGGAACACCGGCAGATCGAACTGCTGGAGTTGAGCAGCGGCAAGTGGACTCCCCTGACCAAAGAAGCAACGGATCACTGGAACCCGTCTTTCTCGCCGGACGGCGGGCAGGTGGTTTATCACCGGATTACTCCCGGGCTGAAGACGCCAAACGTGGAGCTGTGGGGGACGCCGCCGGGGACCGGTCTTAAGCTGCTGCGGCTGGCGGGGGCGTTTCCGGCCTTCTCCCCGGATGGCCGGCGTCTGGCTTTGGTGGGAGGTGACTTTTCGCGTCTGGATGTAATGAACACGGACGGCAGTAGCCGTAAAAACCTTTACACCGGCCGAAGCCGGTCTTTGTTCAGCACCTCCTGGGCGCATCGGGGCGATCTGATCGCTTTTGCCGCGGGCGGGGTGTTCCAGGACGCGGGGGCCGGGGTGGACCTGATGGCGGTCAGTCCTGACGGCGGCGAGGCGCGCAGGTTGACCCAAGGCTCGGGCAACAACGGCTTCCCGGCTTTCTCTCCGGACGGAAAAAGGCTGGTCTTCCGCTCCGGCCGGGGAGGCTCGAAAAACCTGTATCTCATGAA
>DYJG01000363.1 GCA_020723225.1 Desulfobacca acetoxidans
CTTGTGCCGCATTTACCCGCGTCCATCAGAAATATTCTGCAAATACGGTGCCTTACCCCCAAACCGTGGCCGATACAAAGCGGCACAGTTGCGGCACACTTCTGCCTTCTTTTCCACGCAAAACGAAAAACGGAAAACGGAAAACTGCCCTACTCAGCCTTGCGGGTATCTGTTTCGGAGAGTTTCAGAAATTCTTTGAGGAGTTTTTCCTGCTTGGGGGTGAGGTTGGTGGGGGTTTTCAAGTTCACTTCCACCACCAGGTCGCCCCGGGAGTTGCCCCGGAGGCTGGGGATGCCTTCCCCGGGGATGCGGAAGGTGGCCCCGGGCTGGGTGCCCGAGGGGATGGTGAGGCGGGTGCTGGAATTCAGGGTGGGAATCTCCACTTCCGAGCCCAGCGCGGCCTCTACGAAGGAGAGTCGGGTGCGGTATTGCAAATTTTTGCCTTCCCGGGTGAAGAGGTCGTGGGCCGCGACCTGCACCTCGATGTACAGGTCGCCCGGGGGGCCGCCGGCCGCGCCGGCCTCGCCTTCGCCCCGGAGCCGGAGCCGGGTGCCGGTATCCACCCCCGGAGGAATGCGCAGCGACACCTGCTTCTTCTCCCGGATGGCGCCCGCGCCTTTGCACTCCTGGCAAGGGGTGGTGATGAGGCTGCCCGCGCCCCGGCATTCCGGGCAGGTGGTGAAGATCTTGAGCAAGCCCCGAGCCTGGCCCACCTGGCCCCGGCCGTGGCAGCGGGAACAGGTCTGGGGGCGGGTGCCGGGCTCGAGCCCCGTGCCCTGGCAGACCCGGCAGGGGGCGCGGCGCTCCACGTCCAGAGAGGTGTCGATGCCGGTGAGCACCTGGTCCAGGGTGAGGGTCACCCGGTGGCGCAGGTCCGCGCCGGGTTGGGGCCGGGGCCGGCCGCGGCGGCGCCCCCCGAACCCGAAGAAATCCTCGAAGACCTCGCCGAAACTGGAGAAGATGTCTTCAAAACCGCCGAAGCCGCCCACATCCATACCCGCCAGGCCGGCATGGCCGTAAAGGTCGTACAGTTGCCGTTTTTCGGTATCGGCCAGGACCTGATAGGCCTCGGAGAGAAGTTTAAATCTTTCCTCGGCCGCCTTGTCCCCGGGGTTTTTATCAGGATGGTACTTCAGGGCCAACCGCCGGTATGCGGTTTTGATCTCCTCAGGCGTGGCGTTCCTGGAGATGCCCAGGGTTTCGTAATAATCTTCCATCCTAGAAAAACTACCCCTCTAGATTCCCGTCCCGGAATCTTCTCCCCTCCCTTTTGCCCCTAATTGTTATCATCGGCGGGTTGCTTGTCAAGCTTAAGGGTTGCGGGGGAGCAGGCTTTCCAGCCGCGCCTCCAGGTCCGGCGACAGGTTTTGGATGGCCACCACCTTTTCCCGGCTCTGGGCGCCGGCGCTTAAACTCACCGCTTTTTTGGGGAGGCCCAGGCGTTCAGCCAGGAATTCCAGCAACTTCCGGTTGGCTGCGCCCTTTTCCGGAGCCGCGGCCACCCGAACTTTGAGGCGGTCCCCATGAAGTCCCACCACCTCCGTGCGGGACGCGCCCGGCACCACGGTCAGGCGCAGCATGTAACCCTGGCCGGTGGGTTGATAAAACGGGGACACCGGGGGAATCCAAGAGGGCTAGCCCATCATACGGGCATAATCATGGAGGGTCTGGACCAGGAAAATGCGCAGAAACATGATGACCGCGATGATGATCAAGGGGGAGAGGTCCAGGCCGCCGAAGACCACCGGCACCCGGCGCCGCAGCCAACTCAGCAGCGGCTCGGTGACGTTATACAAGAAACGGACAATGGGATTGTAAGGATCGGGATTAACCCAGGAGAGCAAGGCCCGGGCGATAATCAGCCACATATAGATGTTCAGGCCCAGGTCCAAGACGGTGGCGACGGCGTCCATAAAGTGTCTTAAGGCTATCATCTCGAAATACCCCCGGAGAGATGTCTGGATAGTATGATTAGTTGGGCGAAAGTGTCAAGGGGTAACCGGGCAGAAGGAGAAGTATTCGGCGAGGATGTCCTTATAATTGGCGGATTTAGGCCTGGATGCCGGAACCCCAAAGAAAAACCCCTCCGCAAGGAGGGGTTTGTCAAAAAAGAACCAGGAAGGGGATCAATAAGTTACGAACAGCAATTTATCCCCCCATTTTCGGAACCCCGGCCCGGGTGCCGCAATTGGGACCTCCCGGTTCCACGCCGGGCGCCACCATGTTGGGAATGATCTGACCTGCCACATACTTATCGCTGCCTTGGGACTGAACGTTAGTGATTCTCATAGTGGCGAAACCTTCCACCGGCTGCCAGTTGGCGTGGGAGGAGTTCGCGGGAATGATGGGCACCAGGATGTCATAGGTCTTGCCCTGCCGGGTGCGCGCCTCCAGTTGTCTGGACACCTCCTGGAGCGCCGCGTCCGCCACCCCTTCCTTGACGTTGATCTGATCCCCCACCCTGAGTTCGGGTGACGGCAACGAGCCGTCGATATACCCCCGGGTGTCGCTGGTCCCGGAAGAAGGATTCTTATAAGCGTGCCAGCAGCCGTCGTCCCCAGGGGTGGGATTTAAGTGAACCTTGAAAGGGAGATTATTGGGCGGCACCTTATCCCGGTCCACGGCTATGGGGAAGGTACCGACCCCTTCAGGTGCGAGGCCCGGATAATCGCTCGTCGCTATGGCTTCTGCCTTCACACCTATTTCCTTCTTTCCCAAAAACTCGCCGAAGAACAAAGGCATGGAACTATTGGCGGAGGAGTCTTTGCGGGCCACCACCTTTACCGCGGTCACCTTTTTAGGATCGCTGCAGCCGCCGAAGACAAAGCTTTTGGCGTCGCTGTCATACCAACCGAAAGCCACGTCGGCAGCAGGCAGCTGCGTTAAAAAGCCCCCATCGGACTTGTTGGCCGCCACTAGGTTCTGGCTGTGAGTGAGGGCCCGGCTGCAATCAGGGCTGATGGCCACCGGCCCCTTGGCCCCCGCAGGGATGCCCAGCAAGCCTCGGGCCCCGGCTATGGCCCCGGCATCCGCGGCGGCCTGCAATTCGCATTTGACTAAGAAAAGATGGCCCAGGTCGATGGCCACCGACATGGACCCCACGGCCACCACCAGAAAAATGGCGGTAACCACGGCGGTCGCGCCCTTGCTGTCTCTAAGGAATCTAGAAACTTTCATATTTTTCTCCTAACAATTGTTAATAAAAGTCTAGATAACCGTATTATCGGCAGTTATTAGTGATGGATAAATTTCGTTATTCTTATATTTATATATCAAAATTTTTCTATCCTCATTGCCAGGGATCAAGGTTTCCGCCGCGGCCTAAAATGGCACAGATTGACCATCACGGACATCGAATCCACTGTCACCACCATGATAATGGCAATGGGGGTGGCTGCCGCGTCTTTGGGGTTTTGAAAAAGCGTAGAGAGTTTCATAATCTATCTCCTACCTCAGTAATATAGATATGCCTGATAGTATTATCGGCAATCTTGATGAATTCGTAAAAAGTCGTTATTGGTCAATTATATGAAATAATTTAAGAT
>DYJG01000364.1 GCA_020723225.1 Desulfobacca acetoxidans
CTTCTGGATTCTGTCCTTGATCCTGGGGCTGATTTCCTTGAGTTTCTTGAAACTGAGGTAGCGCCGTCCCCGGCCTCTGGGGGGCCGCGGGGTGTTTGGGTAACTTGGGGGACTCCAACTTGCAAACCGGTAGGCTGCTAATGCCAAACCTAATTTCAACCCTCCCGGGGGAAGGGTGTTATGGACTCTTCCCCGGGGAGTCAAGCCGCTGCAAACCGTGGACAGGGCCCGCTCTTCAGGGAGCTTGTGCCCGGAGTTTTCGAGACCATGGCAGCACCGTCCCCGGCCTGTGGGTGGCCGTGGGGCTTCCGGCAACTTGGGGGACTCTATCTTGCCAATCGGTCGGCTATTAACGCCCAACCTGATCTCGACTCTTCCCGGGGAAGGGAGGGAGGCCCTTCCCCGGGGAGGCTGGCGCTGGGAGTCCGGGTTGATAAATGGAATGGGAATCAGCTGATTATAAAGGGGGGGAATTAAAGATCATGGTTTTTTATACCCATAAACTACAGCAGTTGGCCGGGCTGGCAGGCCGCGCTGATGATTTTAAGGGCGGCTTGCAAGATAAGGGATACCTAGAAGAGAATTGGCTAGCGGCTCCGGACCCTTCCGGGTATGATTCAGGCATCCCCAGGCGGCAGGCCGTTGATTTATATGCCGACTGCATCAGAATAAACGGCGTCCTGCCGGGTACTAGAAAGCGCTGGTAGCAACGAAAGATATGCTGGCGGCCGGGGTAACTATTTGCGCAAAGATATGGAGCTTGCCGGGAAAAAGATTTTAGTCGTCGGCCTGGCCCGCACCGGGGTGGCCTGCGCCCGTTTCCTGGCTAAGGCCGGGGCCCGGGTGACGGTCACCGATACGGCCCCGGCCTCGGCCCTGGCGGAGCAGCGCCGGGAAATACAAGGCTTGGGGGTTAGGGAGGAACTGGGAATGCCGCAACCTTCCTGGCAAGGCTACGACCTCCTGCTGCTCAGCCCCGGCGTGCCCCCGGAGCTCCCCTGGATCACCGGGGCAAAAAACGCGGGCGTCCCGGTCTGGGGGGAGTTGGAGCTGGCCTCCCATTTTTTCACCCTGCCGCTGCTCGCGGTGAGCGGCACCAACGGCAAGACCACCACCACCACCCTGGTGGGGGAGTTCCTCCGGGCCTCGGGCCTCAAGCCCCTGGTGGGGGGGAATATCGGCACGCCGATGGTGTCTTTGCTCGATCAACAAGAAGGGGCGGACTTCATGGTCCTGGAGGTGAGCAGCTTCCAGTTGGACACCGCGCCGAGCTTCCATCCTCAGGCCGCGGCCCTGCTGAACATCTCTCCGGACCACCTGGACCGGTACCCGGATTTTCAGGGTTATATCGCCTCCAAGGCCCGCCTCTTCCAGCGTTACGGTCCCGATGATTTAAAAGTCCTGAATTACGATGACCCGGCAGTGCGGGCCTTGGGAGAGGGAGCAGGACGGGTATCCTACTTCTCTTCCTGCCATACCCTGAAGGAAGGGGCCTGGCTGGAAGACGGGGCGCTGCGGGTTCGTCTTCCCGGTAAGGTAGACGAATTTTTTCCGTTACAAAAAATCCTGCTTCAGGGCCGCCATAACTTAGAAAACGCCATGGCCGCGCTCCTTCTGACCCTGGACGCCGGCTCTTCGCCCGCGGCCTGCCGGGAGGTCCTGGCCCGTTTTCGGGGCCTGCCGCACCGCATCGAATGGGTGGCTAAAGTCCGGGGCGTCGATTTTTATGACGACTCCAAGGGCACCAACGTGGGCGCGGTGGCCCGGTCGCTCACTTTTTTCGAGCAGCCGGTGGTCCTCATCGCCGGGGGCCGGGATAAGGACAGCGATTTCCGCGTCCTTGCCCCCTTGATCAAAGAAAGGGTCAAGGCCCTGGTCCTGATGGGGGAGACCCGGGAGTTGCTGGCCAAAACCTGGAACGGCCTGGTGCCCGCGTATCTGGCCGACGACATGCAGGCCGCGGTGGCCAGGGCCTTTGAGCTGGCCGGCCCCGGGGAAGTGGTGCTCCTGTCCCCGGCTTGCGCCAGTTTTGATATGTTTCGGGATTACGCCCACCGGGGGGAAACCTTCCGGAAGATGGTGGAGGAACTGCGGGATGCAGGCAAATCCTGAGACCGGGTCGCCTTCTTACGACCGCATCCTCCTGGTCAGCTCCCTGACTCTCATGGGCCTGGGCCTGACCATCGTCTTCAACGCCTCCACGGTGATGGCCCAGTCCCAATACCAGGACCCGTATTTCTTCATCAAGCGCCAACTGATGTATGCCCTGCTGGGAATCGGGGCCCTCTTTCTGGGCCGGTCCATTAATTACCATCGTCTTGAGCGTTGGGTCTATCCCCTTCTCTTCATTTCCTTGATCAGCCTGGTCCTGGTCTTTGCCCCCGGCATCGGCGGCAAGGTCCGGGGCGCGGCCCGCTGGCTCAAGTTGGGACCCCTTACCCTCCAGCCCTCGGAATTCGCCAAACTGGCGGTGGCCCTGTTCCTGGCCTATTCCCTGACCAAAAAGCAGGACAAGATGAAGCATTTTTCCATCGGCTTTCTGCCCCATATGATGGTGGCCGGGGTTTTCATCGTGCTGGTGGGCCTGGAGCCGGATTTCGGCACGGCCATCACCATCGCCTCCATCGTCTTCGTCATGCTCTTTGTGGGCGGCACCCGCCTCACCCATATCCTGTTGGCCCTGGGCAGCGGCGTTTTTTTAGCCACCATCATGGTTTTGCGGGATCCCAAGAAGCTGGGCCGGGTCTTTTCCTATCTCGACCCCTGGAAGCACGGCCAGGACGTGGGCTACCAACTGAAACAGTCGCTGTTGGCCATCGGCTCCGGGGGCTTGTGGGGCGTGGGGCCGGGGCAGAGCCGGGCGAAACTCTTTTATCTCCCGGACGCGCACACCGATTTCATCCTCTCCATCTTCAGCGAAGAAACGGGCTTTCTGGGGGTGATGCTGGTCCTGGCCCTCTTTGCCATTCTGGTGTACCGGGGCTTTCTCCTCAGCTTCCGGGCCCCGGACAGCTTCGGGTCCTACCTGGCCATGGGCCTCACCCTGTTGATCGGCCTGCCCGCGGTGATCAACATGGGGGTGGTGAGCGGCATCTTCCCCACCAAGGGCCTGTCCCTGCCCTTTCTCAGCTACGGCGGTTCCTCACTCCTGGCCAACCTCCTGGCCGTGGGCATCCTGCTCAACATCAGCAGCCAGGTTAAGCGCCCGGCCCCGGCGCCGGAGAGGGTATCTGGCACAGTTAAGGAGGCGGGAGAGGCGGCTGTTAAGCAGTGATCAGGGGCCAGTAGTCAGTAGTCAGTAGTCAGTTGCCAGTTGTCAGTTCTCGATTTTCGATTTTGGGTTTTAGATTTGAGGTTTTAGGTTTTAGGTTCTGGGTTCTGGGTTTGGGGTTTGGGGTTTAGGGTTTAGAGCTTTTGGGGTCTTAGGGGCTTTGTTATTATTATATTTGCCAAAGTTTCTTCGCCTTATTCCCTCTCCCCCCAGCGGGGGGAGAGGGCTAGGGTGAGGGGGGGGTTGGAAAAA
>DYJG01000365.1 GCA_020723225.1 Desulfobacca acetoxidans
GACCCCAGCCCCATCACCCTGATCATCATCACCGTGGGCGGCGCGGTCTTTATCAAAGGCGTGGCCATGCTGCTGTGGGGGAAGGAGGCCTACAGCCTCCCCGGTTTTACGGGGGATGCTCCTTTTCATCTGGGTCCGGCCACCATACTTCCCCAGAACCTCTGGGTCCTGGGCCTCACTGCAGTGGTGCTCTTAGGCATGGAGGCCTTTTTCCGCTTCACCCTGGTGGGCAAGGCCATGCGGGCCTGCGCCTATAACCCCCGGGCGGCGCGGCTGGTGGGGATTTCGTTGTCCCGCATGGTGCAGCTTTCCTTCGCGCTCAGCGCGGCCTTGGGCGCGGGCGCGGGCATCCTCATCGCGCCTTTGACCCTGGGGGTTTATGACATGGGCACCATGGTGGGGCTGAAAGGTTTTTGCGCCGCCATCCTGGGGGGGCTGGGTTCCAGTTTCGGGGGGGTGCTCGGGGGCCTCATCCTGGGGGTGGCGGAATCCATGGCCACCGGCCTTATCTCCTCGGGTTACCGGGACGCGGTGGCCTTCTTTATCCTGCTGCTGGTCCTCTTCATCCGGCCCCAGGGCCTGTTTAAGGGCGGCGGCTCGTGAACCCCCGGAAATTTCTCAACCCCTGGGCGCTGTTCGGTGCCGCGGTCCTGCTGACCGGCGCGGTGCTGGACAGCGATTATTACCTGACCCTGATCAATTTCATCGGCATCCATACCCTGTTGGTGGTGGGCTTAAATTTGCTCATGGGCTACGGGGGCCAGATCTCGTTGGGGCATGCCGCGTTTTTTGGATTGGGGTCTTATACTTCGGCAATCCTCACCGCCACTTACGGCGTCAACCCCTGGGTGGCCCTCATCGCCGGGCTGGCGGTCTGCGGCGCCACCGCGTTTCTCATCGGCGTGCCGGCCCTGAAGCTCAGGGGCTATTACCTGGCCATGGCCACCCTTGGGTTCGGGATCATTGTCTACATCTTTTTCACCGAGGCCCAGACCTGGACCGGCGGCCCCTCAGGGCTGGCGGGCATCCCCAACCTTTCGGTCTTCGGCTTCAAACTCGATACCCCGAAACGCCTTTATCTGCTCATCTGGCCGGTTCTGGGGGTGATTCTGGCTATCAGCGCCAACCTGGTGGACTCCCGCACCGGCCGTGCGCTCCGGGCCTTGCACGAAGGGGAGAGCGCGGCCCAATCCCTGGGGGTGAACACCGCCCGGCTGAAGCTGCTGATCTTCATCTGGAGCGCGCTTTACGCCTCTTTGGCCGGGAGCCTCTATGCCCATACCCTGAATTTCGTTGCGCCGGCCTCCTTCGGCTTCATGTTTTCCATCAAGCTGGTGACCATGGTGGTTTTAGGGGGCATGGCCAGCATCTGGGGGTCGCTCCTGGGCGCGGCGGTGCTCACCGTGCTGCCGGAGATGCTCACGGTTTTTCATGATTATGAAGTCATCATCTTCGGGGCCATCCTGATGGTGGTGATGATCTTCCTGCCGAGAGGGCTGGTGCGGGGGCTCCGGGATTTATGGGAATTCCGGCGGTATAAGAAGAAAGGCGGCATAATTGCTTAACCACAGAGACACAGAGAGCACAGAGTTTCACAGAGATAATAATTACTTATGTTTTGGCGTGAAACGCCAAAACATAAGTAATTTCTCTGTGTATCTCTGTGTCCTCTGAGCCTCTGTGGTGAATCTTTTTCCATGCTTATTTTAGAACTAAACGACATCAGCCTCGCTTTCGGGGGGCTTCAGGCCCTGGAGGGGGTCAGTTTTGCCGTGACTCCCGGCACGGTGCAGGCGGTCATCGGCCCCAACGGCGCGGGGAAGACCACGCTGTTCAACCTGATCACCGGCTTTCTGGCCCCCCAGTCGGGACAGGTCGTCTTCCAGGGAGACGAAATTCAAGGGCGGCCCCCCCACCAGGTGGCCCGCTTAGGCATCGCCCGCACCTTCCAGTTGGTGCAGCTCTTCGACCACATGACCGTGCTGGAAAACGTCATGGTGGGCCGCCACCGCCTGAGCAAGGCCGGGCTGCTGGCAGGCGCCTTGCGCCTGCCCTGGACCAGACACGAAGAGCAATCCATCCGGGAGCGGGCCTTGGAAGAATTGAATTTCGTGGGCCTCTCCGACCGGGCGGAGCAGCCGGCCGCGGCCCTGCCTTTGGGATTGAAAAGATTATTAGAAATCGCCCGGGCCCTGGCCGCGGAGCCCACGCTTCTATTATTGGATGAACCCGCATCCGGCCTGGACGCGGTGGAAACGGAGCGCCTCCAGGAGATGATCCTGGCGCTGAGGGAACGCGGCCTCACCATCCTTTTAGTGGAACACGACATGGGCCTGACCATGGAGGTGGCGGATAGGATCGCGGTGCTTAACTATGGGCAACTCATTGCCACGGGTACGCCGAGGGAGGTGCAGCGGAATCCGGAGGTGATTGCCGCTTATCTGGGGACGGATTGGCAGACGTGAGGAGGGTCTTCGGTCTTTGGTCTTTGGTCTTCGGTTTTCAGTCTTCGGTTTTCGGTTTTTGGTTAAAAAACCAGTGGCAAAAAAACTAGTGGCACAGGCGTCCCGCCTGTGCGGAACAGGCTGGAAAGCCTGTTCCACCTGGGTAGGGTGGGCGCTGCCACCATCTCCATTGCTGAAAGGAGCTCTCTTTGGACCAGCGTTACCTAAACTGGCCGTTTTTTGATCCCTTCCACCGCTCCTTCGCCCGGGACTTTGGGGACTGGGCTGCCGCCGAAATCGGAAAGTACGAAAATGACGAAGGTGGAGATGGAAGAGCCGCAAGAGAGATTTTTCAGCGGTTAGCCGCGGGCAGGTGGCTGGCCCACTCCCTGCCGGGAAGCCCCGGCGCTAAGGGAGACAAGCACGATCTGCGCACCCTCTGCCTGATCCGGGAGATTCTCGGATACCATGCGGCGATCGGCGACGTGGGCTTCTCAGAGCCCTGGCTGGCCGTCATGCCCATCGCCCTGTTCGGCGGCGAGCAGATGAAAAAAGAGCTGCTGCCCGGGTATCTGCGGGGCGAAATGCTCCCCGCGTTTGCCCTATCTGAACCGGGCGCGGGCTCCGATGCCGCGGCCATTGTCACCCAGGCGGAGCGGGACGGCGGCCACTACGTGATTTCCGGCCGCAAGATGTGGACCTCCAATTCCGGCCTGGCCGACCTTTACGTGGTCTTTGCCCGCACCGGCGAGGCCCCGGACGCGGGCGGCATCTCCGCGTTTCTGGTGGATGGCAAGGATGCCGGCATTAGCCTGGAAGAGCGGCTGCCGGTCCTTACGCCCCATACCGTGGGCGTCCTTAACTTCGACGGCGTGCGCGTGCCCGCGGCCCGGCTCCTGGGGGACCCCGGCCAGGGTTTCAAGATCGCCATGACCGTGCTGGAGCTATTCCGCCCCACCGTGGGCGCGGCCACCCTGGGGATGGCCCGCCGAGCCCTGGACGCGGCCGCGGGCCGGAGCCTGGAGCGGGTGGCCTTTAAAAAACCCATCTCCGAGCATCAACTCGT
>DYJG01000366.1 GCA_020723225.1 Desulfobacca acetoxidans
TTATAATTATGCGCTTAATATATGGTATGATTAATCAGGCTTATCAACCGGAGGTAGTCCATGCGCTTAACTATTAATATTTCTGATAAATTAAGCGAGAACCTGAAACGGGAGGCCGCCAACCGAGGCAAGTCCGTCTCCAGCATAGCCTCCGAAGCCATAGAGCATTACCTGGTGGCCCAGCGGAAACTCGCCATGGGGCAGAAGGTCCTTGACTTAGTGGGCAAGGTAGAAGTCCCGGCGGACATTTACGATTTGATTGAGGAAGGACGAAGAGATGATCGGCCTTGATACCGGCTTCTTCTTCGCTGTTCTGCAAGATAATGAGCGGGCGGTTTCGGTGTGGAATTCTCTTCTTGGCGATGAGGAAGCAGGCGTTGTTTCCTGTTTAACCCTTTTTGAGTTGGAAAGGTTGGGCCTAAAAAGGGGGATGAACTGGGCTGATGAGGTCCTGGAAGTCATTCCTGCGGTTTGCCAAATTGCCTGGATCCAATCGCCCGAGGTTCTGTCTCAAGCAGCAGCCCTTAGTCATGGCTTGGGTATTCCTGCGGTTGACTCTTTAATTCTCGCAGGTTTTCTATCCTTTGGGGCAGATACCATCTATACCGTAGATAAGCATCTGGAGACTTATCAAAAGAAAGGCGTTAAGGTAATTAATCTAAGGCGATAACAGTTCAAACTAAAAACCAAAAACCACCTTAACCCCCCACCCCGCGGCCGCGCCCCCCAGCACCAGCCAGGCGGAATTGACCCGGAATTTAAAGAGTAAAACCGCCGCGGCCAGGGTGAGCGCCGTGCTGGAGAGGTCGATCACCGAGGCCCTTCCCAAAATCCAGGTGACCACGGCCATGAGCGCCAGGGAGACCACATTCAGGCCGTCCAAAAAGGCTCCGGCCACTTCGCTGCGGCGCAGCCTGGGAATGAGAGGCCGCTGACGGCCACGAAGAAAAAAGAGGGGAGGAAGATGCCGGCGGTGGTCATCAGCCCTCCTCTGACACCTCCTAGGAGATAACCTATAAAAGTGGCGGTGGTGAAAACCGGCCCCGGGGTGAGTTGGCCCACCGCGGTGGCGTTCAGGAGCTGCCCGGAGGTCAGCCAGTGCCAGTGGCCCACCAGGTCGGCCTGGAGGAAGGCCAGCAGCACGTAGCCGCTGCCGTAGAGCACGGAGCCCACCTTGATGAAATAGAGAAAAAGCGCTCCCAGGCTGAACTCCAATATGGCGGCGCTCCGCCAATAGGGGGCCAAGAGAATCAAGCCCAGGAATATGCCGGCCAAAAGCAGCAGAACCGCCGAGGCCCGGAGATGTTCCCGCCAGTCCGGGGCCAGGGTACGCCTCAACGCGGCCAGGACCCCGCCCCCCAGAAGCACCAGGAGTTCATTGAGGCCGCCGAAGTTCAAGGCCGCGGCCAGGAGGGCAATGCCCCCCAAAAAGGGATTCTTCACCGCGGTCCGCCTCAACCCCCAGAGGGCCTGGATAATAATGGCCAGGACCACCGGTTTGACCCCGTACAGGATGCTCCCGGCCTGGGGCAGTTGGCCGAAGTTTTGATAGGCCCAGGCGATGGCCATGACGATCAACGTGGCCGGGACGATGAAACAGACCCCGGCCACCAGCAGCCCGGCCCAACCCTCCGGTCGTAGCCCACGTGAATTGCCATTTCCGTGGAATTGGAGCCGGGGATGAGGTTGGTGGCCCCCAGCAGATCCAGAAACTTTTCCCGGCTCAGCCAACCCCGGCGGCGCACCACTTCGTCTTCCATCATGGCGATGTGGGCCGCGGGTCCGCCGAAGGCGGTGAAACCCAGGCAGAGGAAGAGACGGGCCAGCTCCGCGAGGTTCCGGTGTTCTTTTACGGAGTTAATCAGATCGTAACTTCTCCTTAATTTTTCTAGAGACAAAAATATTTAGCAACACCCAGGACGCCGCCAGGGCATAAGCCCCCAGAACGTCGGTGAGCCAATGCAGGCGGAGAGCCAGGCGACTCATGCCCACCACCGTCACCGCCGATGCTGCTCCCAGAAGAAGGGTGGATTTGGACCACCACCGGGAGGTGTGAGGCCAGAGAAAATAAGCCAGGGAGCCATAGACCAGGAAGGAATAATAGGCGTTGCCGCTGGGAAAACCGAAGCCCTTGGCCCCGGGCAGGTCCGGCAGGGGGCGGGGCCTCTGAAACCAGTCTTTGACCGGTTCCAATAAAAGACATCCCAGCACCGCCATAATCAGGAGAAAGGGCAGGGCCGCCCAGTCTTTTTTCCGGGCCAGAAAAAATCCCCCAAAGATGACTGCCGCGGTCAGACAAAAAGATTTTCCCAGGATGCCGGCAAGGCTGAGAAATTCGGTGAACCGGGGATGGCCGGCAACCAGTCTTTCCATGTAACGGAAAACCGCCGCATCCAACCTGGCCGAAGGCCCGTGGCGCCACCAATCCCAGGCGATGAGCTCGAAGGCCAGGAGGGACAGGAGAAAGAGAAGAATTATGGCGGTGCTGCGTTGTTCTTTTTTATTCATGATGGATTATCCCCGGGATGCCAGGGGCCAGGCCAGTCTCAACTCTCAACTTAATTATCCGCACACGCGCATGCAACAGCATTCATCAACGAGGACGGAAACGGCAAGGGGCAGGGAGAGGCGGTGGTGAAAAAAAAGGGTTACACCTGGAAGCCAGGAGCAACCCCAATTTTCACCAGGGAGGATCTCTCTGCGTACTCTGCGTCTCTGCGGTTAATATTCCCGCTTTTTTCCACCGCAGAGACGCAGAGCGCGCAGAGAAAAGATTTCTGCATCAAGCTCGAAAAACGAAAAACCAAAAACGAAAAACGGCATCAAACCGGCGCGCCCACTTCGGACAGGGTCTGGAAGTAGATGCTCCTGATATCCTGGAGGCGTTTCCGGAAGCATAACCCCAGTTCCATGCAGGCGTTATAAAAGGATTCCCGGTTGAAATCCAGGGCCAGCAGCCGGGCCACGGTCTCTTCGGCGACCTGCTGGTGGAGGTCCTTGATCTTCTGGCGGGCGTCCTCCAGTCCCTGCCAGAAAGGCAGCAGGATTACGTCGGCCTTTTCCTGGAGCCGGGCGATTTCCGCCTGCACCATCTGCACGGCGTTTTCCGCCTTGTCGTTCACGGCCTCCTGGACCACTTCCACTCCCAGGCGCTCCAGAAATCGCAGGAGAAATTCCCGGGGGCCTTTTTCCCAGGGGCCGAGGCTCCAGATGTTCGCGGGAATGCCCACCCGCTGTATCTGGGCGCCGCCCGGGAGCCACTGGCGCAGTTGCCGCACCCGGGCGAAGAGCCGTTCTTTCAAATGCTGCACATGCGGGCTTTTGCTCCACCGGGCTTGCCACATGAGGATGCGGCCGTAGGCCTTCAGTTTCACGTAGAACCAGTCCCGGGCGATGAGGCGTTTGAGGACCGAGGGCCAGGAGTAGAACTTTTTCATGGCCCGGATGGTCTCCCATTGGAGTTCGTAGGGGGTAAGCTGCTTGGGCTGGAAGAC
>DYJG01000367.1 GCA_020723225.1 Desulfobacca acetoxidans
ATGGGAACCTCCCGGCGAAAATATTTTTTCCAACCTTGAAAAACCTTGCGGTTACGGCTCGGCAACAGAGCCCTTTTCCTTGGTTAAATTTTTTAGCAACCGCAAGATTAAAACGGGGTTAAAATGCACGGAAGGACTGTTAAAATTGCGTTAAGATCGGGAATCATTTCACAAGCCCCGGGCGTGTCCGCTCCCCGGCCTTGACATTTACCGGCCCCTCCATTAGAAAGAAACCACACTCTCTGCGCCCTCTGCGTCTCTGCGGTGAAATGATTTACCGCAGAGACGCAGAGGACGCAGAGAACAGCCGCGCAATCGGGGAGGAAGCATGCCTGAGCCGAAGACCGCCAAAGATTTAATGATCCCCCTGGTGGATTACCCCCACATCCCTTATTGGTTCACCCTGCGCCAGGCCATGGCCATGGTCCGGGAAGCGGCCGTCAAGTTCGAAGGTTCCTTCGAACCCCGGGCCGTCCTGGTCTTTGACGAGAAATACCAGCTCATGGGCATCCTGACCTTGCGGAACATTATCAAAGGATTGGAGCCCCGGTTCCTCCGGGAGACCACCCTGATCAAAGCCGATCCCAATCTCGCAGTCCTCTTGGGCGATCTCTTCGGTCCCGGCCTGAAGGAGGCCGCCCAGAAGCCGGTGAGCGAAGTCATGAGTCCCATCAAGGTCACCGTTAACGCCGCCGATACCCTGCCCAAGGCCCTGTTTTCGATGATGGCGGAAAATGTGGGCCTGGCCCCGGTGATGGCAGAAGGCAAGGTGGCGGGCATGCTCAGGCTGAGCGATTTATTCGGGGAAATTTCCCGGGTGGTTTTGGGGGACTAGCCCACCTCCCTTCCCTGATCTCCCCAGGAGGGTCTGCACCTGAAACGCGTCTGGCAACGCCTTAAGAAGAAAGACCGCCCCAATATCCAGGCGGCCCTGGCGGACAAATACACCAATTTTCAGCGGCTGTTGGCGGCCAACAATGCGGTCTTGACCTTAATGGCCGACATGGAGGAAAAGCTTTCCGGGGATTTTCTCTTCGACCTCCAGTATATCCGGGCCGGCGTCAGCCAATTGGCCGCGGAGACCGCGGCTCTGGTGGAGTCCCTCAATAACTTGGGCGATCATCGCCACGGCGCCTTAGTCGACGCCTTCCGGAGGATCATCGGGGAGGTGGAGGACATCCTGAACCGGCGCCGGGAGATTCCTAAGGCCCCCCTGACCATCTCCTTTGACCACATCAACCTGGAAATGGCGGAAATGGTGGGCGGCAAGAACGCCAACCTGGGAGAAGTGCGGACCCGGGTGGCTCTCCCCGTCCCCCCCGGTTTCGCCATCTCCACTTATGCCTACAAAGCCTTCCTGGACTACAACCAGATTGCGGCCCGCATCGATGATCTTTTAGGGTTTTGGCGGATTGACGATCTGGACGGCCTGGTGGTGGTCAGCGAAGAATTGAAATCCATGATCAACCAGTCCCAGGTCCCTCCGGAACTGGAGAGGGCCATCAATCAGGCTTATGAAGAGCTGTGCCTCCAGGGGCAAAACCGGCCCCTGCTGGCCCTGCGCTCCAGCGCCGTGGGGGAAGACCTCTCCCTTACTTTTGCCGGCCAATACGCCTCCTACCTGAATATTCCTGCCGGGGAAATGACCGGCCGCTACAAGGACATCCTGGCCAGTCTCTTTACCCCCCGGGCCTTGTTTTACTACAAGACCCGGGGCTTTAACGAGGAGGAAATGGCCATGGGCGTGGCGGTGCTGCCCATGATCAACGCCAAGGCCAGCGGGGTCCTCTTCACCCGGCAACCGGAGGCCGCGGACCAGGATGCGGCCCTGATCAACGCGGTCTGGGGCCTGGGCCGGTATGCCGTGGGCGGAGTCATTGAACCGGATTACTACCTGGTGGCCCACGACCCCCCGGGTAAGGTCCTGGAACAGCGCATTCCCGCCAAAAAAGTGATGCTGGTCAATGCCGCGGGCAGCGGCGTCGAAGAGGCGCCGGTGCCTCCGGACAAAGTGCGCGCTCCCTGTCTGGAGCCCCGGCATTTACAGGAGTTGGCCCGGTGGGCGGCAACTCTCGAGGCCCATTATCAGCGGGCCCAGGACGTGGAATGGGCCCTGGACCACGAGGACCGGCTCTGGCTCCTGCAAAGCCGGCAGCTCCACATCCCCGACAAAGGGCCTCCGGAGAGAACCAGGTCTTTGAAGCAGTACCCCGTGCTCCTGGACTCCGGCAGCGTGGCCTGCCGGGGGGTGGGCGCGGGGCCGGTGGTCATGGTGCGCCGGGATGAGGATCTCAAGAACTTCCCCCAGGGAGGAGTCCTGGTGGCCCGGCACACTTCCCCCAAGTATGTGACGGTGATGCCCCAGGCTGCAGCCATCATCACCGACCACGGCAGCCCCACCGGCCATATGGCCCTCTTGGCCCGGGAATTCCAGGTGCCCACCATCCTCGCCACCGGCAATGCCACCCATATTTTGAAGCCCGGGCAGGAAGTGACGGTGGACGCCAATTATAGCAATGTCTACGAGGGCATCATCTCCGAACTGCTGGAACCCAGGCAGCCCATGGCGGACGAACTGGGGGACAGCCCGGTTTTCCGCACCTTAAAGGAAGTCCTGAAAAAGGTGATCCCCCTCAATCTCATCAATCCCCAGAGCGAGACCTTCACCCCGGCCAATTGCCGCACCATCCACGATCTGGTGCGTTACGCCCATGAATATTCCATGCGGGAAATGTTCAATCTGACCGCGGACGAAGTCGCCGACAACGCCGAGGTGGTGGACCTGGATTCCGGTCTCCCCTTTAAGGTGCGCCTCCTGGATCTGGGCGGGGGCATCAAGCGGGGCTGGAAGAGCAAAGTCCGGCCGGAGCAGATTACTTCTCTGCCCTTCAAGGCCTTTTGGCAGGGACTCGCGGCCATGCGCTGGCCCCAGGCCAAGCCCGAGGGCGCCAAGAGCCTAAGCTCGGTCTTTGTCAAAAGCGAGGAAGAAGTGGCCCAAGGGGCCGAACCCTACCGGGACCAGAGCTATGTGGTGCTGTCCCGGAATTACATGAACTTCAGCATCCGCCTGGGGTATCATCTGTCCACGGTGGAGTCTTACGTCAGCGACCAGTTAAACGATAATTATATTTCCTTTACTTTTCGCGGCGGCGGCTCCACCCCGGAACGGCGGGAGCGCCGGGCGAGACTGATCGAAGCCATCATCGACCGCCTGGACCTCCACTACGAACGCAAAGGCGACACCATCAAGGCCAGAATCGCCAAATACCCCCCGGAACAGATGGCCCAAAAACTGATCCTCATCGGCAAACTCACCCTCTACACCAAGCAACTGGACATGGTCCTCTTTTCGGAAGGAATCGCGGACTGGTACATCAAAGATTTCCTGCGGGAGCATGTGGGGGTGAAAAACTAACGGACTGAAATGGGTGAAAAATGGGAAAGGCACCTTTTTAGTACTAAAATAGTGTCTGTCCCTATTTTTCCC
>DYJG01000368.1 GCA_020723225.1 Desulfobacca acetoxidans
TTTTTAATGGTATCTTAAGAAAAAGTCAACCGTATTTAATCACAAGGCCTAGAGCACATCCCCTGTTTCTAGGCAAAAAATCCTACATCCCCGTTTATTTTACTTATCCTGTTAAGGAACCTCCTGAGCTAAGTATATGTAATTACATATTAATCATCCGGCCGCAATAAGACTCGCCATTATTGGCCGAGATTAAAACTTTCCCATGCCATCTTAAGTCATAAAAGAGCGTTATACCAGAAGAAAGATGCGATGATAAATAAAAATATCATTTAATTCGGTCAACCGTCCTGCCGTCCCCATATGGAGCCGCGATCCGGGTTTCGGCATTTCGTAAATATTATCTTTGACCGGCTCCTTGGCCCGGCTCTCATTGAGGTCTTTAAATATCGGGCGGTTTGTTTCCTGCCGGCGATCCCCTCAGGAACCCCCGGATGCTCGCCGCCTGATCCCAGGTTAAGTGCAGGCGCTCCGGATACCAGAACTGCGGGGGCACCCGCTCTCCGGAGGCCTGCGGCGGGGAGCCGAGGCCCTGGTAGAAGTCCCGGGAAGCCCGGCTCATGCCGCCGTAGAGCCTTTCCCAGGGAGCCAGGGCGAAGAGCTGGCCCGTGACCATGACGGCTAAAAGCAGCGGCGGCGCCAGCCGGACTACGGGGCGCTTATCCATCCGCCGTTGCCAGATCCCCCAGGCCAGACCCACCAGGATCAAGGCCCCCATCAGGGTGTAGACCGCGTAGCGGGGAGCAAAGGCCTGATTTAACCCCCTCTGGTAGCGGGCCAGGGATACCAGGAAAAAGGGCAAGGCATTGAGGATCAAGGCCCAGAGCCCCAGACGCTTCTCCCGGGGTTCCCCCCAGCGCCGGATCAGCTCCAGGCTGACCACCAGGGCCGCGCCCCCCAACATGTAGGCCCGCACCGGGAAATGATAATGTCCCCAAAATAAATAAATAAAGGGGGAAAGGCAAGCTGCAAAAAGCCAATGCAGCAAATAGGCGGGGCCGGGCAAACCGGCCACAATCCCCCGGTTATGGCTGGCCGCGGCCGTAAAACCGGCAAAGGTAAAATATCCCCAGGAGAACAGCAGGAAAGGCAGCGCCACCGCAGCGGCCACCGCCAGGAATTGGCGGCGCTTTTCTTTGCCTCCCAGGATGGCAATATATAACGGCAGGGACCAGACCGCCAGGATGGTGAAGTTCCAGGAAAGCAGAGACAGGCCGACGCATAAGGCGACGCCCCCCAGGGAGGCCGGAGAGGAAGTCTCCAGATAGCGATGCGTCAGCAGCAAAGCCAGCAGGAAAAAAATGTAACACAATAGGGCGTTGATATAAAAGGCCACCTGGGTCAGACTGGTCAGGGCCGCAGCCCCTCCATAAAATAACCCTAAGACCAGCGCAGTCAAGGGCTGGAAGTGCTGCCGCAAAAATAAGTAGTACAGAAAAGCCAGCAGGCCCCCGGCCAGGCAATTGAGCAGGAGCAGGCGGTCATAATTCTCTCCGAAGGCGCTCACCAGGCCGTAGGAGACCGCCCGGGACAACGGCATCCAGACTTCGCCGTCCGGCGTCAGCAGATACTGCCAGAAGGGATGGCCCACCATCTGGGAAAGGATGGCCCAGTCGTCCTCGATGAAAAAAAAGAGTCCGGGACGCCAAAACATGGCCACGGGCAGCGCCAGAAAAAGCAGCGCCGCCCCGGCCAGATAAAGACCCCGGGGGTTGGCTGAGGCAAGTCTCATGAACGCATTCTTAGAAAATAGTTCCGAGTTCCGAGTTTCGAGTTCTGAGTTCCGGGTTCCGGGTTCTAGGTTCTTGGTTCTGGGTTCAAGGTTTATGTGGTTAAAATTTTAGATAGGGGCCGGCCCCAAATTGTTAGCCTCTCATACGCTATCCCGGACTTCTGCTCCGCCCCCCGCCTTCAGCTCCTGGGCCTGAGAGTTGCAATTTCCCGGCAACTCCTGTACAAATTTACCTCAGGAGCGCCTCTGGCAATATATCAGAGGGAGCAACGGGGGGAAAGAAATTGTTGGCAGGAAAGAAAGTGCTGGTGGTCATGCCCGCATACAATGCGGCCCTCACCCTGGAACGCACCTTCCAGGACATCCCTTTCGACATTGTGGACGAAGTCCTGCTGGTGGACGACGCCTCCCACGACGAGACCCTGGAAGTCGCCCACAAGCTGGGAATCCGCTGCTTTTTGCATGAACGCAACATGGGCTACGGCCGCAACCAGAAGACCTGCTACACCGAAGCCCTGAAATTGGGGGCGGACATCGTGGTCATGGTCCACCCCGACTACCAATATTCCCCCAAAATCATCCCGGCCCTGGCCGGGTTGGTGGCCAGCGGCGAATACGACGCGGCCCTGGGTTCCCGCATCCTGGGGGGCAAGGCCCGCCAGGGCGGCATGCCGGTTTATAAATATCTGGCCAACCGCTTCCTGACCGCGTTTCAAAACCTGCTGTTAGGCGCCAAACTCTCCGAATACCACACCGGTTTCCGGGCCTTTTCCCGCCAAGTGTTGGAGACCCTGCCCCTGTGGGAGAATTCCGACGATTTTCTGTTTGACAACGAGATGCTCTCCCAGACCCTCTTTTTCGGTTTCCGGGTGGGCGAAGCCTCTTGCCCCACCCGCTATTTCGCGGAGGCCTCTTCCATCAATTTTCCCCGGAGCGTGAAATACGGCCTGGGAGTTTTGGCCACCTCCGTAAAATTCTTCTTCCAGAAGCGGACCTGGGGCCAATTCCGCATCTTCTCTCCTTCAGGACGCGGCCTGCTCGACCCTTCTTATTATTCCGAGAGAACTCCGCCGCTGGAGTCGCCACTGCCGCCGCAAAGTTAGGTTCCTGGTTCTTGGTTCTTGATTCTGGGTTCTTGAAGGGTGCGCTTTGGGCACCTTTTAAGCTCCACAGGTTTCGGACAGCCTGGAAAGGCTGTGCCACCGGTAACTTTGAACCTTGAACCTTTAACCTTGAACTAAGGCCCCCCTCCCCTCCCCTCGTGCAGCCCTTCCATCTCATAAAGCTCTGATAAGGTTACCCCCTGCACCGGCCCGGTTTTTTGCAGCCAGGTCAGGAAGGCTCTGATTTTGTCCACCAGTCCGGCCACCGCAGCCTCCGTGGGGAATTGGGGGTTGCCGCCGGGGGCCAGTTCCGTGGAATGGAGGAACAGGTGCAGCACCCGCCCCCCCCGGCGCCGGTGCAGGCGCGCGGCCAGGCGCATGGAAGGGAGGGGATACCACACGGGATTAACGCCCGCGGCCAGGACAAAGGGGAACCAGGACCGGAGACGTTCTCCCCTGGCGCCGGGAAAGATCGAGGAGACCCGGTAAACCAGTCGGGCCGTAACGGGACATACCGGCACCATGGTTAAGGGGGCCTCCACCAAAGCCGCGGCCCCCGCGGCCGGGACCTGCAACCGGAAAGGATCGTTGGGCGCCAGGAAATTTTGGGGGCCTCCAACTTTTTGGGTCAGGGGCA
>DYJG01000369.1 GCA_020723225.1 Desulfobacca acetoxidans
AGGCCGCATGATTCATGGAGCAGCTAACCTTAACCCGTCGTTTTTGAGTAAATTTAGTTGATTCTTGTTTGAGAGTAAAAATTTTATAATAGCAGGTTCTGAATCCTCATAATCAGTAAAAACATTCTCGGTCGATACTGGTAAATCATTTAGAGAAATTCGATACCCCCAAAAACCATCGTCCCCAACCCGCATATATTCAGGATTACGGGTACTCGCCTTCCTTATCCCTTCCGAGAGAATTCTGAAAGCGCCAATTATAGTAGATTTACCAGAGTTATTTGGTCCGACCATGACATTAAATTGCCGGAGAGATACTGAATAGTCTCGGAAAGCCTTGAAATTGCGGAAACGAACGGAATTGATATGTTCCCTATTTTCCATATCAACAGCTAATTTATATTTCAAATTAGAAGTTTATCGAAAAATAGATTATAAAAGAATATTTAAATAAAATCAAAGACGAAAATACCATTGATTCACCTTCACCCCACCAACCACGCCACCGTCACCAGCAGCCACGTCACTTCATTAGCCAGTTCGCTTAAAGCCGCGCCCAGGCGGTTGCGGTCCCATCCGGCTTCTCTGATGGCGAACCAGAGTTGCCCCAGGCGGGTGGTGATGCCGATGTGGCCGGCGAGCAGCATGCCGCCGGCCAGGCCCGCGCCGCCCACGGTGAAGATTTTATAGGCCAGGGTGACCTGGGGCAGGCCGATGAAACACATGCCGAAGCCGGCGTTCACCAGGGGGTCGGTGAGGCCCAGGCGCCGGATGCGGGCGTAGAGCAGGATCAGTAATAACCCCAGTCCCACCATGACTGCGGTCACCGTGTCTTTGCCGTCCCAGGTTTCCGTGCCCCGCCAGAGCAGGAGCGCCAGGTTGGCGGCGATGACCGATGTCCAGGCCCCGTAGGTGAGGACGGTCTGGAGCGTCACCCGGCTGGGGCGGCTGCGGTGGGCCCTAAGCGTCAGTTCCAGGTTGATCACCAGGAAGGTGAGCCAACTGGCCAGCCAACTGACGTTCACTCCCTGGGAGGTGGTGAGGAGCCTGATAAATTGGCTGGACCCGGAAATCAGGGCCAAGACGATTTGCAGGACAAACAAGAGGTCCGCGGTGAGCTGTTTTATCGCCGGCATGACTGAAGATTATCACAGAGAGGAAACGCGGCCAATGGCCCCCGGAACCACGCTTTCCAAAAACTTATTCACAAAGGCCCCTGCCGGCGCAAATTGATTGACAATTCTGCCAAGAGTCCCTATCTTTGTAGCTCAGGGCGGCAATGCAGCGTTGGTATCATCAATTCGAGGGAGGGATGCTATGATTCGGACGTCCGTTAAGATTACCGCCATTGTTCTGGCTCTCGTCTTCTTAGCCAGCGGCCTGGCTTTCGCGGCCAAACCCAAGAAGCCCGCGAAAGAGATGGACGTGGGCGAAATGCTGATGACGAGTTTCGAAATGATGGAGAAGGGGAAATTCGAAGCAGCCCAGAAACTGCTGGACAAAGTTTTGGCCAAAGACCCCGGCAACCCGCTGGCTCTGAACAACATGGCCGCGATCATGGTCAAGCAGAACAAATTTGACAAGGCCGACACCTACCTCAACCAGTCTTTGGCCCGGGCCAAGGGTTACATGGTGCAGGTCAACCGGGTGTGCCAGGTGCGCGGCATCTGCGTCGCCTTCAAACCCGCGGCCGGCGGCTCCGGCAATCAGGAGCTGGAACCCCTGGTCAAAATGAACATCGATATGGTCAAGCAATATATGTCCGCCGACCCCCTGGCAGGGAAAGGCCCCAGATAAGGCATTTTGCCGCCCGGCAGGAGCTCCTGGCCCCTTCGGGGGCCTTTTTTTTTGCCGTTTTTCGTTTTTCGTTTTGCGTTTTTCGAAAAAAAAACAGTCCTAACATTTCCCATTATCTTAAAATCTAAATTTTCATGCAGGTTCCAGTTTAATTGAAAATAAGTTTAAGGAAGCCCGGCAGCGGCATTAACTTTGATGCTGAATAACTTACTGATAATTAAGTATCTTTAACGGAAAACGGAAAACGGAAAACGGAAAACGCCAACCGCTGCGTTGATTTCCTATCTCCCGGCCTTATGTTAATGTTAAGGTGAACACGATGGGCTCTTTAGGCTCATCCGACTTCCGGGGCGCGGGCCTGAGGAACCCAGGGAAACCATGGCCTTAGCACTCCCAAATTTGAGGAGTTTTATGTTATGAAACGCGTTTCCTTAATATTGGTTTGGTTATGCGCGGTGGTCTTTATTCCCGGTGGCATCAACGCCCAGGACGTGCAAAAATACGTGGACGCGGGCATCGAGAAGTGCGAACTGGGGAAATACGACCAGGCTTTAAAGGACTTTAACGACGCCTTGAAGCTGAAGCCGAACGACGCCAACCTCTACGATCTCCGGGGCATGGCCTACCGGTGCAAAAACATGGAAGCCCAGGCCATCCAAGATTTTGAAAAGGCCATGCAGTTGGACCCCAAATTCGGCCGCCCCTACCGCAACCGGGCCATGATCTTTTTTGACCGGGGCGACTTCGACAAGTCCCTGGCGGACCTGGAAAAGGCCAAAAGCCTGGGGTATAAGGTCGATCCGGATTTCCTGAAGATGGTGGCCAGGAAGGCCGCGGAAAAGAAATAGAAAAAGGCCTTACCCCAGAGACACAGAGGGCACAGAGTTTCACAGAGAAAAAGAATATGCTTTGGCGCTTGGCGCCAAGGCATATTTATTACCGCTGTGTATCTCTGTGCCCTCTGTGTCTCTGTGGTTAATCCTTTTTCTTCGGAACAGCCGCTTGCGCTGCGGCCAGTTTTTCTTTGAAGTACGGCAATAAAGAAGGATCGGGGGGTTTGTCCACCAACTTTTGCCAATAGGGGGCCGCTTCCTGGGGTGTTCCGGCCTTCTCCAGGAGGAGGGCCAACCGCCGGTAGAGTTCGCTCTGCAAGGGCGCGGCGGCCTTATCCGCGGCCGGCGTCAAGGTCTGGGCGGCTTTGCGGAAATCCCCCAGGGCTTCATAACAGTAGCTCAGGCTGTCGGCGATAAGAGTGTCCCCCAGGGATTTAGGGTCTTGGGCCAGGGCCTCATAGGCCTTGGCCGCAGCCGCATAATCCCCGGTCTGGTAGAGAAGATGGGCCCGGAAAAGGGCGGCTTCGTGGGCCGCGGAAGAGTCGGGGTAATCCTTCAAGAGTTGGTCCAGACCCTTCAATGCCTCGGCCGCAGACTCGGGTTTACCCAACAAAGGCGCGACCCCGGCCATGGCCAGGCCGGCCTGCTGTTGATGGCGGGCCTGGAGCTGGAGCCTGATCCCCCAGACCGCCAGAGCGATGAAGAGCAGCGCCAATCCGGCCGCGAACCACTTCCAGTTATCCTTGAGATATTGCAGCAAGCGGAGCTGCAGGGAGAAAATCTCCGGAGGCTGCTCCACGAAGTCGCGTCTGCGGGAACGGGGTTTGGCCATTT
>DYJG01000370.1 GCA_020723225.1 Desulfobacca acetoxidans
GCGTCATGGTAATCTTGTGCACGGGCGCCACCTGCACTTGAAAAACCCAGCGGCTCTGGGTGAGGTCCCGGAGCAGGGGGACGGTGTTCACCAGCAGCAGGGGCATCAGGATGCAGGCGAAAGGCAGCAGGTCCCGGATAATTGCCCCGTTCCAATTCCACCTCCTGGAGCCCAGGAGCAGCAAAACCGCCATCAACGCCAGCCCGCCCACCATTCCCGCCAGGGCTACGCCCAAAGTCAGGGTTGTGGCCAGGGCCACCAGGCTTACCAACAAGCCGCTCCCCAAAACCTGGGGCAGGAAAGACCAGCGCCCGGACTCCGGCGGCAGGTGCCAGGGGATGCACGCGGCCATGGCCAGCATCCCGGGCACCGACAGCCAGGCCGTGGCCGCTGCCAACTCCCCCAGGGGCAGGCCGGTGACCAGGGCCAGCACGGTGATGATGATCCCGGCCATCTCCACGCTCATCAAACCCGCATAGCCGATGATGGACAAGGCCGCGGCCGCGCCGGGATTGACCCCCGCGGCCCTCAGCATGGGCGCGACAATGGGTTCGGCGATGATGCTGGCCCCTTCCAGAAAATTGCAGATTCCCAGGGAGATGAAGAGGTGCCGGTCCCGGGGATGCCGCAGCCCCTGCATAAACCAGGAGACGATGCGGTCCATGGACCGGGAGGCCAGCAGCAGATGGGACAGCAAAATCCCGGCCAGAACCACCAGAAGCAGGGGCGCGGTGGTCACCGCCCCGTCCGCCGCGGCCGTGAGGATCACCGTCAGAGGCGTTCGGAAAAACAGGTAAGCCAGCCCCGCGGTAAACGCCACCCCATATAAGGAAAGCTCCAGCGCCGGCCGTTTAAAGCCCACCGCCAGCACCGCCAGGAGCAGCACCGGGCTCCAGCTCAGGGTGAAAGTTCCGAGTTCCAAGTTCCGGCTTTCGTAGGGTGCGCCTTGCGCACCATTTTCTCTGCGCCCTCTGCGTCTCAGCGGTGCATCTTTGAACCGCAGAGACGCAGAGGGCGCAGAGATAAAGATGGATGAATCACTTATGGCGTTGGTGGCTCAGACTTTCCAGCCTCCGCGAATTATGGTCCAAACCCCGCGCCTTGACAACCAGGAATGAATCCGTATCGTATAATCCCCATTGGCTGGGATAAGAATTTATTTTAGATATAAAAAATGTTAGGCTTCCGGCAAATCGATTGCTAAGCTGAAATTTTAATGAAGTCATTCTTTATGCTTTTTCCCCTGGATAAAATCAATATCCAAAGGCTGCTTAAGGGCCTGGGCCTGTTGGTGGTGCTCCTGCTGGCGGTGGCCTTTATTCTGGGACTCCTGTCCCTGCAGCGCACCAGCGAGTTGGTGTCCGGAGATTTTCAGCAGCAGCAATTGATCCTGGCCAGGGCCACCGCCCGGCAGATCGAAGACGGCATGGAGTTTCTCCGCCGGGAGCTGAAAATCCTCAATTATTCCCCGGCCATCCAATACCTGGAGGAAGTGGCCTGGGCCAACCGCATGAAAATCAGTTTCGATGACCTCTCCAAATTGGGGGTCACCGCCATTGTTCGCATCGATTTCCACGGTAAAAAAGCCGATCGCGCCTACGTTTTGGACGGCTCCGGAGCGCGTATCGTCGAGAAGGACTTCAGCGACGCCCCCGAGGTGGCATGGGCCCGGGAGCCCGCCAACCAGGGACGCATCTACCAGGGTCCCATAGAACTGCAGCAAGAGGGTGAACACCGGGTTCCATTTTTCCATCTGGCCACCCCGGTATATGAAGTGAGCGTGGATGAATCCCATCCCAAGGCCACGGGCAAGATGGACGGAGTGCTGCAATTTAAGATAGACGCCAGCATCCTGGCCGGCCACTACTGCGCCGGTATCCGCTCCGGGCGCACCGGCTATTGCTGGGTGATCAACCGGGCCGGGGTGTTTCTCTATCATCCGGAAAAGGAATTTATCGGCGAGGACGCGTTCACCGCCCGGGGCCGCCGTAATCCGGTAATCAGCTTCGATAAGATCAATGAAATCCAAAAGAACAAGATGCTGGCCGGGGAGGAGGGGACCGCGCAATATATTTCCGGGTGGCACCGGGGCGTCATCGGGCAGATGGAGAAATTCGTGGCCTATACCCAGGCCCACATCGGCCCGGACTGCCCCGGGCATCTGGGTCCGGCCGCGGCCCGGGTCCGGGCGGGACCGGAATGCTCAGAGATTTGGCCCATCGCGGTGGTGGCCCCCACCGACGAAGTCTACGGCACCATCCATTCCCTTTACGTCCGGCAATTTCTGATCCAGGGAATCCTGATATTTGCCCTGGTTCTGGCCGCGGCCGCGGTGATCTATTATGAGATGCGCTGGTCCGTGGAATTGCAGCGGGAGGTGGATAAGACCACCATGGACCTCCGCCGCAGCCGGGAGCAATATAAGTCGGTGGTGGAGAACGCCCGGGACTTTATCTTCCTGCTCAATGAAAACGGGGAGTTTATCAGCGCCAATAATGCCGCAGCCCGGGCCTTTGGCATCCCCGCGGCGGGGATTGCCGGGAAAAAGCTGGAATCATTCTTCGCCCCGGACGATGCCAGGGCCATCATACTGCAAGTGCGGGATGTCCTGGACAGCCGGAGAAGCGCGGAGATTAAGTCCTCGGTGCGCATCCGGGACCGGGTCTACCTGCTCTCCACCCATTTCGTGCCGGTCTTCGGTGAAGACGGCCGCACCGTGGAGCGCATCCTGGTCATGGCCCGGGATATCACCGAGCGGCAAAAAATGGAGGAGCAGCTTTTCCGCACTGAAAAACTGGCGTCCCTGGGCACCCTGTCGGCGGGTGTGGCCCACGAAATCAATAACCCCCTGGGAGTCATTCTCGGCTTTACCGAAATTTTGCTGGACCGCATCCCCATGGACAGCAAAGAGCATGAGATTCTCAAGACCATTGAACGCCAGGGACTCAATGCCAAGAGAATTGTTGAAAAATTAATGACTTATTCCCGGCAGCCTTCCAAGCAGGAAGAATTCGCCGATATCAATAAAACCATTGAAACCGTCTTGTCCCTGGTGCAAAACAGCTTCCTGACCCATAAGATTGAAGCGGACGTCCGCCTGGGCCGGGATCTGCCCAGGGTACATGCCGATTCCGGGGAATTGCAGCAGGTCTTCATCAATCTGGTGAATAACGCCATTGCGGCCATGCCCCACGGCGGCAAACTGACGGTCCTGACCCGCGTCAATCCCTACAGCCAACTGGTGGAGGCCATCTTTGCGGATACCGGCACCGGCATCCCCAAAGAGATCGCCGACCGGATCTTCGATCCCTTCTTCACCACCAAGAAGGTGGGAGAAGGCACCGGCCTGGGATTGTCGGTAAGTTATGCCATCGTCGAGAAATACGGGGGCAATATCCGCTTTGAGACCAGATTGCCGGGAGGGGAGGGGGGGAACCCCGGCACCACTTTCTTTGTTTC
>DYJG01000371.1 GCA_020723225.1 Desulfobacca acetoxidans
AAGGACAGGGCCTTCAGGCGGTCGTCCGCCACGTACTTCTCCGCCACCCGGGAGGAACTGGGCAGGACCTGCAAACCACCGGGGGTGAGTCCGGCCTGCTCGTAGATTTCCGCCAGCAGCAGCGCGGTCAAGGGGGTGGCCGAAGAGGGCTTGATGATGATGGGATTCCCCGCGGCCAGGGCCGGGCCCACCTTGTGGGCCACCAGGTTGAAGGGGAAATTAAAGGGGGAAATGCCCAGCACCGGCCCCAGGGGGAAACGCCGGATGATCCCCCAGCGGCCCCTGGTGGGCGCAGTCAGGTCCAGGGGCAGGACCTCGCCGCCGATTCTGGCGGCCTCCTCCGCAGCCAGGTTCAAGGTGAGCACCCCCCGGCCCATTTCGGCCCGGGCATAGGTGAGGGGTTTGCCGCCTTCGGCCACAATGGTTCGGGCCAACTCCTCCTGGCGAGCCTTGACTCCCGCGGCCAGCTTGGTAAGCAGCTCCTTGCGTTCCAGGCTGGAAAAGGCCTTGAAAGCGGCGGCCGTGGTTTGGGCCGCGGCCACGGCCGCCTCCCATTGGGCTTCCCCGGCCAGGGAGACCTCGCCCACTGTTTCTCCGGACCAGGGAGAGAGCACCGGGAGCTTTTCCCCGGTTTCCACCCAGGCATTGTTGATGAAACATCCCTTGACCATATCCGTTTCCTTTCTCCAGGGGAGAATAGTATAATCGGGAGGCCGCGGGGCCGTTTTCCCGGGAGACTTAAGCCCCGGCAAGCCTGCAAATCATAATAGTGAATATAACTTAATAATGAAACCAAGGCTGGCAATCTTCAACATATGAAATCCGCTTTTTCTGTCATTACATCTTCTTTTTCCAGTCGGTCATGATGTGCAGGGCGGTTTTCTAAATATGTTTGCGTCTTTTCTTTGCGTCTTTGCGCCTTTGCGTGAAATTTTTTAAGTAAGCATATGAGGTTCTATGATTAAAAAAGTCATCATCATGGGCGCGGCGGGCCGGGATTTCCACAATTTCAACCTTTTGTTCAAAGATAATCCCGATTACCGGGTCATCGCCTTCACCGCCGCCCAGATCCCCCTGGAGCCCTACCGCATCTATCCCCCGGAACTGGCCGGCCCCCTCTACCCGGAAGGCATTCCCGTTTATCCGGAGGAGGAGTTGGCCACCCTGGTCCGGGAGCAGCAAGCCGACCTCGTGGTTTTTTCCTACAGCGACGTCTCACACGTGGAGGTGATGCACAAGGCCTCCCTGGTGACGGCTGCAGGCGCGGATTTTCTAGTGCCCGCGGCTGGCCGGACCATGCTTAAAGCCGCCAAGCCGGTGATCGCGGTCTGCGCGGTGCGAACCGGGTGCGGCAAGTCCCAGACGACCCGGAAGATTTGCGAAATCCTGCGGGGCTGGGGCAAAAAGACGGTGGTGGTGCGCCATCCCATGCCTTACGGCGACCTCAGGCGACAGGTGGCGCAGCGCTTCGCTGCTTTTAAGGATTTTTCCTGCCACCGCCTGACCATTGAGGAACGGGAGGAATACGAGCCTTTGGTGGACCAGGGCATCGTCGTTTACGGCGGCGTCGATTACCGGGAGATTCTCTCCCGGGCGGAGCAGGAGGCGGACATCATCGTCTGGGACGGCGGCAATAACGACACCTCTTTCTTTCAACCCGATATTCAGGTAGTGCTCTTCGATCCCTTGAGACCGGGGCATGAACTGATGTATTACGCGGGCGAGACCAACCTGCGCCTGGCCGATATCGGGGTCATCAACAAGGTGGATGCCGCCGCGCCGGGCCACATCGAAGAAGTTCGCCGCAACATTGAGAAATTCGCGCCCCGGGCGGACATCGTGCTCGCCGCCTCGCCGCCGCTGATCAACGAACCGGAGCGGATTCAGGGGAAGACCGTGCTGGTGGTGGAGGACGGCCCCACCCTGACCCACGGAGGCATGGCTTACGGCGCGGGGTATCTGGCCGCGGAGCGCTTCGGCGCCGCGCACATCGTCGACCCCCGGGCCTTTGCCGTGGGCGCGCTCAAGGCGGTGTACGCCGCCTACCCCCACATCGGCCGGGTCCTGCCGGCCATGGGCTACAGCGAGGAGCAGATCCGGGACCTGGCCGCCACCATCGACAACAGCCGCTGCGATCTGGTCCTCTTCTCCACCCCCATCCAACTCTGCCGCCTGCTCTCCTGCAACAAACCCACCATCCGGGTGCGCTATGAGTACCAGGACCACGGGGAACCGACGCTGGGGGAGGCGCTGGGGAGGAGGATGGGGGCGAGTGGGCGATTTTAAAAATAGCGTTATTAATTTATAAATGGGGAATTATGGTCAGAAGAGTTTAATACTCCTCAATTCTACGATATTATTTGACATTTCCACTTTATTTGCTATAGAATTTTTAGAGATCCATCAAAGAAATTATAGAAAAACGATAGAGGCTTCCAATTAATTGGAATCTTCAGCCTTAGCATCGTCTATTGATTGGGGCAATGTCGCACAGTGGACGGCAGCGGTTGCTACTTTGCTTGCCGTCATCGTTGCTCTTTTCAAAGAAGAATTTACTAGTTTGTGGCGACGACCTAAGTTGGCGGCCACCATCAAACTTTCGCCTCCAGACTCGACTAAGACACCTGTCATTATTACATATCCTCGACATCAAGAACCTCCTAAAACAAAAGAAGCTATCAGCTATTATTTCCGGCTTTGGATAAAGAATGATGGCAAGGTTAGAGCCGAAAAAGTTCAAGTTTTTGCGGAGAAGCTTCGCAGGAAAGCAGCGGATGGGACATTCCTTCCCGTGGAAGGATTCATGCCTATGAACTTGCGCTGGACGCACAGCGGTGAAATCTTCACAGAAGGCATTTCTCCACTCATGGGCAAACATTGTGACTTAGGTCATATAAGCCATCCAGCTGACCTTATCGATTTACAAGAAGACCACCCTGATGCTTGGGGAAAGACCGTCCTTGCATTAGAACTGGAAGCCAAGCCCCTTACAAAGAGCCATTTGGTAGAGCCAGGAAAATACAAACTTACACTAAAAATTGCTGGCTCAAACTGCAAACCCGTGACGACAACACTTGAGATCACACTGACAGGCGACTGGCATGATGATGCAGGAAAGATGTTTCGCGATGGGATTGCGATAAAAGTCTTGGACTAAAGACAAAAGTAGTAATCTGATCAATATGTTAAATGGTCTTAGTTCAAGCCAAATCATCTTCGGCTCAACCCCACTCTCCAAATCACCAAAAAATACTGAATGTTAATTAGAATCTCTCTAACGGCTTGGGAGCAGCGGTAGGGTTTTCCAATGCCCGCCTCATCTTTGCCAGCGCTTCCACTATCGTCACCTGCGGACAGGCAAAGCTCATCCTGACAAACCCGGGGCCGCCGAAGTGGGCGCCGTCGCCCAGGCCCACTCCCGCCTCCTCAAAGAACTTCACCGGTTCCGCCAGC
>DYJG01000372.1 GCA_020723225.1 Desulfobacca acetoxidans
TTCCCGGACCCGGACCTGGTGCCGGTGAGAATCGCTGACGCCTGGTTGGAGTCCCTGCGCCAAGGCCTGCCGGAGCTGCCTACCGCCCGGGGCCGGAGGTTCCAGGACCAATACGGCCTGCCGGAATACGACGCCGAAGTCCTCACCGGGGACAAGGCCCTGGCCGGCTACTTCGAGGCCTGCGTTAAGGCGTTTCCCCAGCCCAAGCAGGTGAGCAACTGGATCATGGTGGAACTCCTCCGGGAATTGAAGAAAGAAGACCGGGGCCTGGCCGCGTGCCGCATCACCCCGGAGGCCCTGGCCCGGCTGCTCACCCTGGTGGAGAAAGGAACCATCAGCGCCTCCCAGGCCAAAAAGGTCTTTGAGGAGATGTGGGCCGGAGGTCAAGACCCCGAGGCCATTGTCAAGGAAAAGGGCCTGGAGCAGATCAGCGACACCGCGGCCCTGGAAGCCGCGGCCCAGGAAATTATTAATGCCCATCCCAAGGAAGTGGCGGACTTTAAGGCCGGCAAAACCAAGGTCATGGGTTTCTTCGTGGGCCAGCTGATGCGCCGCACCAAGGGCCAGGCCAATCCGCAACTGGCGAACGAGATTTTCCAGCGATTATTAGGGTAACTTGAGGCGAAGAGTAGGAGGATCCGATGGAGCCTCATACTAATTATTGGAAATGGTCTACCAAAGAACTCATAGACTATATGCATTCCCCAGATAGGGATGAGGGTTCAGTCGATTATTTTCATTTAGAAGATATTCTCCATCATAAATATGCGGAAGAGAATACGCGCAACACCAAGAGGCTCGTTTGTGCCACTTGGGGGTTGGTTATCATTACCGGATTTCTTGTGATGGTTACAATCATTTCTCAATGGCCGACCATACGATGTTTGTTCGGTTGAGGGTGTTCTTGACCGAAAACCAAAAACCAAAAACCGAAAACCGGAGTTAAAATGACCCCCTATTGCAGCATCTGTTGGGATATCAACAAGGTCAAGCTTCTGGACCAGCGCAAGCTGCCCCGGGAGGAGATTTACCTGGAGATCACCGATTACCACGAGGTCATCGAGGCCATCCGCACGCTGGCCATCAGGGGCGCGCCGGCCATCGGCGTGGCCGCGGCCATGGGCGCGGCCCTGGGGGCTTTGGGGTTGAAGACCGAGGACCCCCAGGAGTTCGCCGGCCGATTCGACCACATCTGCCGGGAAATCGCCGCGGCCCGGCCCACCGCGGTGAACCTCTTTTGGGCCTTGGACCGGGTGCAGGGCTTAGTCCAGGCCCACGCGGGAGAGCCGGTGGGTCTGCTGAAAGAGCGGCTGGTGGCCGAGGCCCAGGCCATGCTCAAAGAAGACGAGACCATCAACCGCAAGATGGCCCAGGCCGGGCAGGCGGTGATCCGGGAAGGCATGCGGGTGATTACCCATTGCAACACCGGCGCGCTGGCCACCGGGGCTTACGGCACGGCCCTAGGGGTGCTTAGGGCCGCGTGGGAGGCGGGGAAGCGTTTTTCCGTGTGGGTGGATGAAACCCGGCCGCTGCTCCAGGGCGCCCGCCTCACCACCTGGGAGTTGGGCAAAATCGGCATCCCCTACACCCTGATCCCGGACGGCGCGGCCGCGGCCCTGATGGCCAAGGGCTTGGTGGACCTGGCCATCGTCGGCGCGGACCGCATCGCCGCCAACGGCGACACCGCCAACAAGATCGGCACCTACGGGGTGGCGGTGATGGCCCATTATCACGGCATTCCCTTCTATGTGGCCGCGCCCCTGTCCACCTTCGATTTTTCCATTCCCGACGGCAGCCATATTCCGGTGGAGGAGCGCTCCGGCGCGGAGATCACCCACCTCTGGGGCCAACCCGTGGCCCCCGCCGGCGCCCAGGCCCTGAACCTGGCCTTTGACGTCACTCCCAGCGACCTGATCGCCGGCATCATCACCGAAGGGGGAGTGGCCCGGCCGCCTTATGCCAGCAGTCTGAAGGCGTTAAGGAAGGGGTAGGGAGAAAAGGTAAAAAGGGGAAGAGGGGAAAAGGGATGGGAGGTGACGGAGTCAGCCGCCCCTTCCTTTTCCACTTTTAACCTCTTCCCCTTTTCCCCCATTTATGGGGGTAGGATTCAATTATCAGGTTTGCGAAGGAACATGGTAAGCAACATGACGAAATTGATTCTGATACTCACCGGCTGGCTGCTCTTCTTGTCGGTCCTGCCGGCGTCTGCGGCCGGTCCCTTTACCATCCACCCCCCGGCCACGAGGAGCGGCATTGACCCCCAGGCGGTGACGGTGGTGGGGAACCTGCAGCGCCACGTGGTCCAGAAGGGAGACGATCTCCTGGAGATCGCCCGCCATTACGGTCTTGGCTACACGGAGATCGGCGTGCTCCACCGCAACTGGGACCCCTTTTTGCCTCCAGCGGGCGCAGAGATGGTGATCCCCACCAGGTGGATCGTCCCCGACAGCCGGGGCCGTCAGATCATCGTCAACACCGGGGAGATGCGCCTCTATTTCTTTAAGACCCCCACCGAGGTCTACACCTTTCCCATCGGGATGGGGGTGCTGGACTTCAAGACCCCGTCGGGAACGTTTCGGGTGGTAGAAAAGAAGGTCAACCCGGCGTGGCATATCCCCAAGTCTCTGCAAAAGAAATACGGCATGGCCGTGATGCCGCCTGGCGAGGACAATCCCCTGGGGGAATATAAGCTCACCCTGTCCTGGGGGGATTACGGCATCCACGGCACCCATATGCCCCTGGGGGTGGGAAGGCTGGTGAGCCACGGCTGCACCCGCATGTACCCGGAGCACATCAAGAAATTATTTCCCATGGTGCCCAAGGGCGCGTCGGTGGAGTATATCTACGAGCCGGCCAAGATCGGTTTCCTCCACGGC
The DNA here is from genome assembly GCA_020723225.1 of Desulfobacca acetoxidans. GTDB lineage: Bacteria > Desulfobacterota > Desulfobaccia > Desulfobaccales > 0-14-0-80-60-11 > SURF-52. Next base: position 2,877 of record DYJG01000372.1, read on the forward strand.
CGGGTCTTTCTCTCCGTGCATGAGGACGTTTATATGAAGATTCGGTCCATGCTGCTCCATGTCCTGGACATGTTGGAGCAGCGCGGTTTGAGCGATCAGGTGAACATGACCAAGGTGATGCAGGCGGTAGAGGAGCAGACCGGCATGCCGGTGGAGATCAGCGGCTCCGGCGGTGGGGGCGCTCCGGGATACTCTCCGGGGTACCGGCATCCCCCTATTTAGCCCTCATCCAGGCAGGTTCTCCAACCCAGGCGGGCAGCAGGCCCGCCTTTTCTTTTGCCCGGCCTTGAAAAGTTCAAAGTTCAAGGTTAAGGACCAGGAAACAAAAGGGTTTTCCGTAACTTCTCGGTGAACCGATGGCTTATGAATGACAACCTTAAAAAAGTTCTGAGCGGTAAGCATAGGCTTTCCAGCTTGTACGGATAATCTTTTTAAGCCAGCCCAGGGTGATGCGTGGAACGCACCTACAATCGTGCGCGGCCGGCGGCTCACTCAGAAATTACGAAAAGCTCTTATACTCCTGGCTCTAACTGACTTTGAACCTGCAACCTTGATGGCCTGGTAAAAAGTCAGGCG
>DYJG01000373.1 GCA_020723225.1 Desulfobacca acetoxidans
GGACAAAGATCAGAGGAGAAATAATCGAAAGGATGCCTTTTTCGACAGCCTCAGCGGCTATTCCGAGTTTTTCTGCGCCAGGCGTTTCCTGGCCAGCCAGGTTAACAGGCCCGCCGCCAGGATCAGGGCCGCACCCAGGAGGAGGCCGGTGGAGAGCTTTCCCTGAAAAACCACCAGGAGATTGCTGGCAAAATAGATGTACGCGGTGGTCCAGGGCAGGATGGCAAAGAAGGTGGCCAGGGCGTAGGGCAACAGGGGAATGCGGGTGAGGCCGAAGGCATAATTCAGGGTGAAGAAGGGAAAGACCGGGATGAGGCGCAGGAGGACCACGATCTTCCAACTATGCGCCGCCACTTTATCGTCCAGATGCGATAATTTGGCGCCGGCTATTTTTTGGGCCACCCAGTCCCGGGCCAGGTAGCGTGATATCAGGAAGGTGATGGAAGCCCCTACGGTGGCGCCGCAGACGGTATAGACCACCCCCCAGAAGGGGCCGAAGAGGATGCCGCCGGCCAGGGTCAGGGGCAGGCTGGGAACGAACAGGGAGGGGACAATGGTCCAGAGCAGGAGATAAACGAGGGGGGCCCAGAACCCGTAAGCGGCGATGAGGCCGCGGAGCCGCGTCTCCTCCAGGTAGTCCTGCAAGCCCAAGGCCCGGACCGCTACCAAAGTGGTCACCAACAATAGGAGCAATACCAGAGGACCACGGAAGGAGGCGCGGGGGAGAGGGCCGGCTTCGGCCGAAGAATAGGAGAGTTTTTCAGAATCGGACATTTACCATATTTTTATCATGAGACAGTCCGTAGCGGTAGGGTCTTTGTTATTTGTCATTCTGAGCCGCCTGCAGGCGGCGAAGAATCTATCGATTGCGCTTCCTGGTAAATTTCTTCTAAATTATATGAAAGAACCGGTGGGCGGGTCTCCTGAGGTTGAACGAGCGTCCCTGCCCGCCAATCTTTTGAGCGGCCAGGGACGGCCGCTCCACCATATCCCTGACATTTTTATCTTCATTATGACCTTTAAGTCGTGACGGCTTCCTCAGAACCCAGGATGACCAACGGAGCAATTTGGGAAAAGCTTTTCTTATGAGGACCCTTGCGATATTATTAAACCTCGGCAGTCGCTCATGGGCCAGTGGCGCACCCTAAAACATGAAAAGACCAGTCCCCCCTCACCCCGGCCCCCGCCAGTTAGCGGCAGGGTATTAAGGATATTATCAGGGCGGGGGGAGAGGGAGTAAGTCGACGGCATACCGTGGTTTTTACTGGCCACTGACCACTGACAACTTTTGGGATGACGATGGATTCCAGGGTAATCTTCCTCAAACCCCAGACCGGCCCGGTGGGCAAAAATATCGTGCGCGACCTGGTGTACGGCTGCTGGTGCAACGGCCGCCGCATCGGGGGCATGCAGATGCCGCCGTTGAACGACCTCTACGCCGCCACCCATTGCCGCCAGCCGGGGGTGGAGGTGGTCTTCCTGGACGCCCAGATGGAGCCGGAGCGGTATCAGTCCCTGGTGAAAGAAGGCTTCCGGGGCGTGGACGCGGTGGTGATGCTCAGCTCCACCCAGTCCTTCCGGGAAGACGCGGGCACCATCAAGGAAATCAAGGGCCTTAATCCCAAGGTGAGCGCGGTGCTCTTCGGTTCACACCCCACCTTTATGCCCGCGTATTGTTTGGCGGAAGAAGACGTGGATTTTTTGGTCCTGGGGGAGCCGGAAGCAACCATCAAGGAGCTGATCCACACCATCGTCAGCCGGGGCGACCCGGGCAAGGTGCGGGGCGTCGGTTTTCGGGAAAACGGCAAGATCAAAATCAATCCCCGGCGGCCCTTTATGAAGATGGACGATCTGCCCATTCCGGACCGCTCCCTGCTGCCGGCCCGGGCGGATTATTTCAACCCGGTGGTCAAAAGGCTGCCATACACCACCATGCAGACTTCCCGGGGCTGCCCGGGGCGCTGCATTTTTTGCACCGCGCCGACTTTTTACGGCAACCGCTACCGCTTCCGCTCCCCGGAAAACGTGCTGGCGGAACTGAAGGAAGTGAAGCGCCTGGGCTTCAGGGAAGTCTTTTTCCGGGACGAAACCTTTACGGCCAACCGGGAGCGCAACCTGGTGATCTGCGAGGCCATGATCCGGGAAAACCTGGACCTTTCCTGGATCGCCAACGGCCGGGTGGATCTGGTGGACAAAGAAAGCATGGAGCTGATGAAGCGGGCCGGCTGCCATATGCTCAAATTCGGGGTGGAAAGCGGGTCCGACGCGATTCTTAAAAGCTACCGCAAGGGCACCAGTACGGGGCAGGCCCGGGCGGCATTCCGTATGGCCCGGGACGCGGGGCTGGAGACCCACGCCCATTTCGTCATGGGCGGCCCCGGGGAGAGCCCGGCCACCCTGGAGCAAACCGTGGAATTTGCCAAGGAGCTCCGGCCCACCACCGTCAGCTTCGGAATCCTGACCCCATACCCCGGCACTGAGCTTTTTGACAGGGTGGCGCAAAAACACCCGGAGATCAGGGACGGCTCGGACTCCAACATGGAGAACCTGCACGTCCAGGGTTTTTATAGCGAAAGCATCTGCGGGCTGAAGGGGGAAGAACTGTCCCGGGCGGTGGTCCGGGCCTACCGGCGCTTTTATTTTAGGCCCGCTTACCTGCTGGAGCGCCTGCGGAGAATCCGCACTTTGGAAGAATTGGTCATTCTGGGGGTGGCCGGGCTGAACGTCCTGCAATTCTCCCTGACCGGGGAAAAATAGCATGCCGCGCTGGAAACTCCTGAGCATCGTCATCCCCGTCTATAATGAGGCCGGCTCCCTGGAGGAGCTGTTTTTAAGGATCAAGGCGGTCTTCGGGGAAGAGCAGCCCTACGAGGTGATCTTCGTGGACGACGGGTCAACCGACGGTTCGGCGGAGATCCTGGCCGGGCTCTCTAAGCGGTTTCCCCAGGTCACGGTGTTGAGCCACTACCGCAACCATGGCAAATCGCTGGCCCTGATGCAGGGTTTCGACGCGGCCAAGGGAGAGGTGGTGGTGACCATGGACGCGGATTTGCAGGATTTGCCGGAGTCCATCCCGACGCTCCTGGATAAGTTGGCGGAAGGCTATGACCTGGTGAACGGCTGGCGCACCGACCGCCAGGACCATTATTCCAAAATCCTGGCCTCCAGGGTTTATAATTACATCACCGCCAGGCTGCTCAAATGCCCGCTCCACGATATCAATTGCGGCTTCAAGGCCATGCGCATCGAGGTCTGCAAGAGGTTGAACCTGCGCGGCGATCTGCACCGGCTGATCCCGGCCATCGCCTCCCAGATGTACGGCTACCGGGTCACTGAAGCGCCGGTGCCCCACGAGGTCCGGCGCTACGGCAAATCCAAGTACAGCCTGGTGCGCTTCCGGGGCCTGCTGGACATCGTCTCCCTGATGGCGGTCAGCACCACCCAGGTG
>DYJG01000374.1 GCA_020723225.1 Desulfobacca acetoxidans
AAGGGGGGCAACCGCTGCTCCCTGGGCTATGTTCCCAAGAGCGCCGACGTCCAGGTTGGAGACCTGGTGCTGGCCTCCGGCCTGGGAGGGGTTTTCCCCAAGGGCCAGGTCTTCGGCAAGGTCACCGGGGCCAATAAGAAGACCCCTGGGGTCTTCCAGGAAATCGAAGTGACCCCCGTGGTGGATCTCTCCGCCCTGGAAGAAGTGGTGGTGGTGAAAGTCGTTAATCTGGCCGCGTCTCCCTGATTTATGACTATTCCGGTCCTTCTTTTCAGCCTGGTGGGAATGGGCCTGTTTTATTCCCAAAACCTGCTGCTTTTCCCCCAGGTCCGTCTGCGCCTGCTGGGCCTCTTCCTGTTTTACGTGGGCCTGAGGCCCTCCTTTCCCCTGGCCTTTTCCTTGGCCCTGGTCCTGGGATTGTTGCAGGACAGTTTCGCGGCTACCCCTTTCGGCCTCCATCTGGCGGGCTCGCTGCTGCTGGTGGGCATGGCCCGGTTCTGCCGCCGCCGTTTGCTGCTGCAAAAGACCGGCCCCCTGATCATTGCCAGCATAGTGGCTTTGACCTTGCAGGAGATGGGGATTTTGCTCATTTTGATGATCCAGGGATTCCAGCCCTTTGTTCTTTCGGAGTTGGCGTCTTTCCAGGGCCTGGAGATCCTGGCCACCGCCGCCCTGGCTCCGTTAATGGCGGCTTTGGTGGGTGGATTGGAAAATTTCCTGCGGCGCCACGGCTGGCGGGCAGAGCGGTCGTCGGCGACTGAGTAGCTTTATTGTTTATCTCACGCAAAGTCGCAAAGACGGCAAAAATTTTTATTATGAAATACTCTTGCGACTTTGCGCCTTGGCGTCTTTGCGTGAGGCATACCAGGGTGATGCTTCAATCTCGGAGGATACAAACATAAACCGCCTGGCCAACCGCTACCCGTACCCGGAGGATACTCTGGGAGGAAAGATGTCCGCAGAGGACCAGGAGCGGTTGCGGGGGACCTTCTCCGTGGTGGCCCTGATCGTCCTCTGCCTGGCGGGCCTCCTCTTTCTGCGCCTCTGGTTTCTGCAAATCGTGGAAGGCAAGGAGCTGCAGCAGCGTTCCGAGAATAACCGCCTCCGCCTTCAGGACCTGCCCCCCTGGCGGGGGATGATCCTGAACCGGAACGGCGAAGTCCTGGTGGCCAACCGCCCCAGTTATGACCTGGTGGTGGTGATGGAAGACGTCACGGAGATTTCCCCCCTGGCCCGGCGCCTGGCCAAGATGCTGCGCCTGGAGGAAGCCCAGGTCAACACCCAACTGGAGGCGGCCCGGGCCGGGGGCTTAAGCCAGGTGCGGGTCAAGGCGGATTTGGCCTGGGAGGAAATGGCCCTGGTGGAGACCTTTCAGCCGGAGTTGCCGGGGACCCTGATCCAGGTGCAGCCCAAGCGGGAATACCTGCAAAGAGGACGGGCCCCCCATGTCTTGGGTTATTTGGGGGAAATCAACGAGGCCCAGCTCAAAAGCGGCCGCTTTCCCAACTACAAGATGAGGGATTCCCTGGGGAAATGCGGCATCGAAGCCGCCTGGGAAGAATACCTCCGGGGCAAGCGGGGCTACCGCCGCATTGAAGTGGACGCCTACGGCCGGGAGTTGGGCCAGTTGGACCGGCAGTTTCCCACCCCCGGGGCCAACGTCTTTCTGACCCTGGACACCCGGCTGCAACAAGAGGCCGAGAATTGTCTGGACGGCCAGACCGGGGCCATTGTGGCTCTGGATCCCCGCTCCGGGAAGATTCTGGCCATGGCTTCTTCTCCCATCTATTCCCCGGTGGCCTTTGAACGCGGGCTCACCGCCTACGAATGGGAGCAACTGAGCAAACGCAAGGACCATCCCCTGGAAAACCGCGCCATTAAAGGCCAATACCCCCCGGGCTCCACTTTTAAAATCGTCATGGCCGCCGCGGCCCTGGAGGAAAAGGTCATCACTCCCGGAGCCACCTTCGATTGCACCGGGGAGCTGCCCTCCGGCCAACACATCTTCCATTGCTGGCGCAAGGGAGGCCACGGCACGGTCAACCTGCACCGGGCTTTGGTGGAATCCTGCGACGTCTATTTTTACCAACTGGGGCGGCGCCTGGGAATTGAACGCATGGCCAAGTGGAGCAGGCGCTTCGGTTTGGGAGCCTCCACCGGGCTGCGCCTGGACCGGGAGATGACGGGCTTGGTGGGCGATCCCGCCTGGAAACTGCGCCGCTTTCGCCAGCCCTGGCAAGAGGGGGATACCCTCTCGGTGTCCATTGGCCAGGGCTACAACAATGTCACGCCCCTGCAGATGGCCCAGGTGACCGCGGTCGTCGCCAACGGCGGCCGCCTCTTTGAACCCCAACTGGTGGAAAAGGTGGAGACCCCAGCCGGCGAGGTCCTCTGGTCTGCCCCGGCCACGCCCAAGTCTCTGGTGGACGTCAGTCCGGCCACTTTGGCGGTGATACGCAAGGCCCTCAGGGGAGTGGTGCACGAGGAGAAGGGGACCGGCCGGGGCTGCCTGCTTCCCGCCCAGGAAGTGGCGGGCAAGACCGGCACCGCCCAGGTGGTGACCCTGGAAAAGGAAAAGCGGGAAAAGGAAAAGCGGGGCAAAACCATCCGCAAGTATGAAAATCATGCCTGGTTCGTGGCCTTCGCGCCGGTGGAGGAGCCGGAAATAGCCGTGGCCGTGCTCATCGAACACGGCGGCGGCGGCGGCGCGGTGGCCGCGCCCCTGGCCCGAAGAATCCTGACCGCTTATTTCCCGGAAAAGGCGGCGCCTCCCGGGGACGAACCGAAGCTTCCCAAGGAAGAGTTGGAAGAGAATGAGAACCCGGAAAGATAAATCCAGCCCTGAAAAGAAGGCCTCGCGCAAAGACGCAAAGGCGCAAAGCAAGACGCAGATTCTTTAATAATCCACCCCGCCCGCGGGCCAGCCGTATTGGCCGATGAGGCGCACGAAGCGGCAACCCCCAAAATAATCGTATTTCACGCCGTCCTTGACCTTCCTGACCCGGGTAAGGGTTTGGGAGAAGCGGTCGCCCACGGGAATCACCAGCCTTCCACCTAATGCCAGTTGCTCCACCAGGGGCCGGGGCACCTGGGGGGCCCCCGCGGTCACCAGGATGGCGTCAAAGGGGGCTTCTTCCGGCCACCCCAGGGTGCCGTCCCCCACCCGCACGTGGAGGTTGTTATACCCCAATTCCGCCAACGCCTTTTGGGCCTTTTCCGTCAGGGAGCCCAGGCGGTCGATGGAATAGACCGCAGACGCCAGCTCCGCCAGGACCGCGGCCTGATAACCGGAGCCGGTGCCGATCTCCAGAACCCGGTCCCCCTCTTTTAGCTCCAAGGCCTCCGTCATCAGGGCGACAATATAGGGCTGGGAGATGGTCTGGTCCTCGCCGATGGGCAGGGGATAATCGTTATAGGCCTGGTCCCACAGGCCCTGGGGCAC
>DYJG01000001.1 GCA_020723225.1 Desulfobacca acetoxidans
GGGGAGGTCGCCGACGCCCGCCAGGTCGTCGGCCGTGAGGACGGCCACGACGCCCGGCATCGCGCGGGCGGCGGTGGCGCCGACCGCGAGGATCCGGGCGTGGGCGTGGGGCGAGCGCAGTATCTTGACGCACAGGGCGTCGGACGTCGCGATCAGGTCCGAGACGTAGCGGCTCCCGCCTCGCAGCAAGCGTTCGTCTTCGAGACGACGGACGGGGCGGCCCACGCTGGGACCCTCAGCCGCCGGAGGATGCAAGTCCGGGTTCTGGGTCTGGTTGTCCATTAAACCCCCTTGAAAGCAACCGCTTACAAGCACCGGGTCAGGAGGTCCTGCAGCTTTCCCTCGAGCTTTGCGCCGATCTCGGCCACCTCGGGAACACCGAAGGAGCGCATCCCGGCAGCACCACGGGGCCGTGAAGTTGAGGCGCGACAGCACTCAGCGAGTTGCCCCCCCCGCCCGACCCCTTGCCACGCAAAACATCGCGCAGCGAGGGGCCGCCGTCCGGGCCAAGCAATGAGGTGACCATGTCACGGTCTCCCACCACGTACAGCGCAGGGACGTCGATCCTTCGCCCCCGGAAAGGCGCGAGCAATTCGTTGTTGTATTCGATGTTCCGGTACCAGTTGAAGGCTCCAGTGAAGGCATGCTCGCCGTGCAGGGCGAAGTCCTCGGCGTACACCTGAATGTCATCCTCCGTCAGCCAGGCCGGGAGAGCGGGCGACTCCGGCATGGTGTCCAGGAGGCCCAGACCTTCGGGTATGACCAACGGGCGGGGCTCCCTGCCGAGGGGGTTGTCGCCTGAGGCGCCGACCAGGAGGCGGCGGAAGGAGGTCGGGATGTCGCGGGCGAGCTCCGCATCAGCGACTCCCGGCTGCTGGAAATGCGGCACTGATCGCACCAATAACTCAATCGGAGGTATGTATCCAATGGCACAAGATGATCCTTCAATGCGCGGCAACAGATCACGAAACGAAACGGATGGTCGTCTCAGAAAGACCCGCGACGACAAGCACGTCGGTACCCTGGAAAAACAGTATGACAGGGACTTCGTGGTGCGCTCGGACATGCATGTGGACACCCTGCTCAAACAGACCGGTCATTCATCGGTGAGCAAGCTTATAAAAAACGGAGCGGGCGTCCCCGCCCGTCAAACTCTGGGGAGACGGCCGCCCCACCGGCTCAGCGTCGGGATACCGTATTGTCATCATAATTGGAGATCCATATCTTGACGCCGTCAAAGGCCAGCCAATGGGGGGAATTTCCCACCGGAATGGTCCCCAGGAGGGCCCCGTCCGCGGCCCGCAGCTTGGTGACGGTGTTGTCCAGGGAATTGGCCACCCAGATACTGGCGCCGTCAAAGGCCACCCCGTAAGGAAAGGACCCCACGCTGTAGGTTCCCACCAGGGAGCCGTCGCTGGCCAGCAGCTTGGTAACGTTGAAGGTCAGGGAGTTGACCACCCAGATATTGGCCCCGTCAAAGGTGATGCCCCGGGGAGAGCCGCCCACCCCGTAGGTCCCCAAAACAGTCCCGTCGCTGGCCAGCTTGGTGACGCTGTTGCCGTCATAGTTGGTCACCCAGATATTGGCGCCGTCCGAGGCAATGCCATAGGGGCCGTTACCCACCCCAAAGGTGTCCTGGATGCCCCCGTCGCCGGGGTTGAGTTTCATGACGTTATTGCTGCCGTAGTTGGCCACCCAGAGATAGACACCGTCAAAGGCAATGCCGGCGGGATTGTTGCCTACGCTATAGGTGCCCAAGATGTTCCCGTCGCTGGCCCGCAGCTTGATGACATTTTGGGAGCCGTAGTTGGTCACCCAGATGTTGGCGCCGTCAAAGGCCACGCCCAGGGGATTGAAATCCATGCTATAGATTCCCAGCAGTTCTCCGTCGCTGGCCCGCAACTTGGTGACGGTGTTGCCGGGGGCGGCGTTGGCCACCCAGATATTGGCGCCGTCAAAGGCCATGCCCTCGGGACGGGTGCCCGTCCAGATATCGGGCAAGGTCCGGATCGCCGGGTACCAGCGCAGAAGGGCGATCTGCTGGGGGTTCAAGGAAGCCCCAGCCGGGCCTTGGGGTCCGGTGGGTCCCTGCGGCCCCTGGGGACCGGTGGCGCCGGTTGCCCCCGTATCTCCTTTGGGTCCCTGGGGGCCGGTCGCTCCGGTTTCTCCTTGGGGACCTTGAGGGCCGGTGGCCCCGGTGTCGCCTTTAGGTCCCTGGGGGCCGGCAGCCCCGGTAGGACCCGGGGGGCCTTGGGCTCCGGTGTCGCCCTTGGGTCCCGCAGGTCCGGTTGCCCCGGTTGCCCCGGTGTCCCCCTTGGGGCCTGCCGGACCCGCGGGGCCGATATCACCCTGGGGGCCTTGAGCGCCCGTGTCTCCCTTGGGACCCGCAGGCCCCGCCGGGCCGGTGGCCCCGGTGTCGCCTTTGGGCCCCTGGGGTCCTGCCGGGCCCGCGGCGCCGGTATCCCCTTTAGGCCCGGGAAGTCCCTGGGGTCCGGTTTCTCCTTGAGGGCCTTGGGGGCCGGTGGGTCCGGCAGGCCCGATGGGTCCTCGGGGGCCGGTGTCTCCCTTGGGGCCTGCGGGTCCCGGAGGTCCCGGGGGGCCGTCGGGACCCGCATAAGTGAAGCGTAAACCTACAACCAGGGCGGCCCGGCTATGCGAGGTGAAGTGCAATGTGACGTAATCGGTTCCCGGGGTCAATGTCCTGGGAAAGATGGAGGATACATCCACCTCCTCCATCATGTTGGGTGTAAGGGTAAGAGGCAATCCCGTTTTTGATCTTTGCACCCGGGTATATCTCTTCCCCTTTGCGGATAAGGACAGATGCAGGTCATAGGTGGTGGCGCCTCTGGCTCCGCCGATCAGGACCACTTTGGCCTGGGAAAACGACGTCAGATTGTCCGGAATCGCGAAGCAAAACCGAGTATTGGAGTTGGCAGTTATCGGCCAGTCTCCCATTGCAAGATTCGAGGCCCCCACCTGGGGACTGACCCAGATCTCATTGGCCCGGGTCATGGTGGAAAAACCCGGGAAGATGATGAAAATCAACAAGTACAAGGCTATTATCGAACATTTTCTGTTGAGGGCCATAGTTTCTCCTATCTTCGCCCGAGATACCGCAGGTGATCTCCCGGCTGCGTCCCAAAGGAATAGACGCCGGGGCGCAACTATGCAATCCTTTGATTTCCTTATCCTCAAGGCAGCCCTTCTGGGGAGGTGTTCAGCTTTCCTCCAGAGCCTGTAATTCCCTGGAACTCCGACGGATATTGCTGGAGAGCACCTTTCCCACATTAAACATCAATTTTAGGGCCACCGCGGGTTCCGTCCGGCATAAAGCCTCAAACTCCCGGTAGGGCAGGATCAAGGCCTCGGAGTCTTCTTCGGCCCAGACGTCGGCGGAACGCGGTTTGGCGTCCAGCAGGGCCATCTCTCCGACAATGACTCCCGGACCAAAGGTAAACACCCTCTTGAAACGATTCTCCTGGGGCAGGCGCATCTTGATGGTTACCGTGCCTTTGGTCAGAAGAAATAAGTCCCGGTTGGTATCTCCTTCGTGAATCAGGACCTCGCCTTGTCGATACCCTCGAACCCTCAACCTCCCTTGCAGGACCTCCAATTCCCGGTCGGTAAACCCTTGGGTAATCTCCATCCGGTCCAGGGGAACTTCTGCCGGTTTCTCCCCGGCATAGCTCTTCGCCAAAAGATCTTCCTCGGCCCATTCCAGGGCGGCATCGGTATCCGGATAAAATTGGCCTTGCTGGAGTACCCTATGCAAATCCATGATCTCGACAAGCTTCCAGAGGGCCGGATGGCCCTGGAGATAGCTGACCAACAGGTGTTTCCCACGCCTGTGGGCGCTGGTGATCAGATGCAGCAGAACATTGGCGCCGGTGCTGTCAATTTCGTTCACCCGCTTCAGATCCAGGATCGAGTAATCCGCCGTTCCCCAGGCCTTCTCAACTTCTTTGGCCAGGCTCTCGGCAGAGCCGAAAAACAGGGGGCCATGAAGTTCAAAGACGACAATCCGCCGGCCCTCCTGCCCCAGGGTGGCGGTGTGCGCCCCGGGACGCCGCTTCTTCGAATGCACCTGGTCCCCATAGTAAGTGCGGTGGATAACCGACTTGCCCATTTTGGCAATGAACATCAGCGAAGAAATTACCACCCCGATGCCCACCGCTTCGATCAGATTGAAGATGACGGTTATGACTGCTACGGTCGCGCAAATTAACAGGTCAAAGAGGATATCCTTTTCCTGTTTAAAGGGAATTTTACGGCGCTGCCGGGCCTGGACGGCCAGTTTGCCGATGATGTTTAAGGTGCCTTTATCAACCAGGCCGATGGCCACGGCGATGATAATCCCGGCGATTACCGCCAGGGGAATCCTCCCCACCAGGGAGCCAAGCACCAGGATAACCAGGAGAATGATGACGCTGAACATCATCCCTGACAGGTGGGTACGGCCGCCGGCCTTGAAATTGGCCAGGGTCCATGACAAACCCCCACCGGCAAAGATTGCCCCGAAGGCTGAAGAGACGATATTGCCGAGCCCCTGGCCGATCAACTCTTGATTGCTGCGGTGGTGGATGCCGCTCAGGTGATCGGAGGCTACCGACGTCAGGAGAGACTCCAGGGAGCCGAGTATTCCCAGGACCAGACCGGGTACGAGGAGGTATGGCAGAAATGCCTTAACCTGTTTGATGTCCCAGGTTCGCAGCAGATTGACAAAGGCCTCCGGCTCCGGCCATTCCCCGCCGATTTTGCCGATGACCGGTCCCAGGGAGGAGAAGCCGTTTATGGCGCCGAGGCCATAGTAAAACGCCGTTCCCACCAGCAATCCGGCAATACTGCCCGGAAGGCCCTTAATCCAGCGGGGCGCCGCGAAAATGGCGGCCAGCGTAGCCCCTCCTACTATTATGGTCAAAGGTTCAATGCTGGAAAGGTGCTGGAGAACGGCGATAAAACCCGAGGCGCCGTCGATGCCCAGAAGCGGTCCGAGTTGATGCTGAACCATAATAAAGGCAATGCCATTGCTGAATCCGGCCACCACTGGATAGGGCACATATTTGCTGAGATTGCCGCAGCCCAGCGCCCCCAGGCAGACCTGGAAAATCCCGCCGATGAGGACGGTGAGGGAAACCAGCCCGACTAGCACCGCCATCCGGGGGGCCATGGCCTGGGGAATATGCGGATTCGCCGCCAAGGCCGCCACCAGGGAGGCCAAAACCAGGGTGGTGGAAGCCTTGGGCCCGGTTATCTGCAGGGGATTGCCCCCGAGCCAGGCGGCGAAGAAGCCGGCAAAGATCACGGTATGGAGGCCGAGGAGAGCGCCCAGGGCCATGGAGCCAACTCCAAGAGGAGCGAAAACGATAATGCCATAACCGATGCACGAAGGCATGGTGATGGTGGCCGCGGTAACCGCGCCCGCTAAGTCTCCCTTGAAGTTTGAAAAGATCGCCATTCCTGCCCCCGGCTGCGCCAAGGATAATAAACTCAGATAGGTTAAGATTAATGACCGGACCAAACCGGAATGAAACCGATTACTGCCGGCTTTGTTGCTCCTTTGAGGTTTCGCGGCGAAAATATAATTCTTCGGCATTCTTGCCGGCAATCATTTCACTTATTCGGAGGGGGAGCAGATTTATCAGGTTATTGTAGCGGGCGATAGTTCTCCCCAAGTGATCGAAATGGCCGCACAGATCGGTGCCCAGCATGAATCGCTCGGGGAATTCTTTAATGATCTTAATCCAGGCCGGTTTAGGCTCAAGTCCGCTGCAAATGGCCTCTTCGTAAATTATCCAGGATAAATCCACATACAGGTTCCGGTGGGATATCAGCATTTCCCGGATCATGGCGGCATAATTTTTATGGGAGACGCGTCGGGAACAACCGCAATGGGCCCAGATAAAAGTAGTCTGCGGGAATTTCCCCAGAGCTTCTTTCATTTCATGCAGATATTCAAAGCGGTCATGGTGTCCCACGGAAGTGCTGTTTTGATGGATGCATCCCGGCAAATCCCTTTCGGCGCAGAAGACGTAAATATCATGGAGCGCGGGATGATTTACCCGGGCCGGTTCTCCTTCGGTAAGAGCCGTGAGATCATCGTGTCGTAACAGCAATTCACCGATGCCTCTCCAAAAGGGATATTTCTTGAACATGTATTCCACATAATCGATCGCCAACCGGTCCGTGGGGTTAAAGCCGCAAAGAGTGGGAGCCAGCATGTTTTGCTCTTCGCTGGAAAGTTTCAGATATTCGTCGGCGACGATTTCATCGGTGCTGGCAAAGTAGTAGCAAGGGGAGTCGTCATCGAGATAATAGCTCGGCCTTTCCGGTTCGGATTCCGCCCATTTTTTGATTACGGGCAAACCAAAGATGACGGATTTCTCTATATTCGCCTGCTTCATCCTGTCAATTAAAACCTGGAGTCCTTCGGTGTTTTGGCTGAAATCCACCAGGTGTATATGCATATCGGTTACCGGCAACTGGGCTGTCTCCTCAGGCACCTGGTCAATCTTTTTCCGGAAGTGATGGGAGAAACTCATATTCTTCCTCGTGCCGGAAACGCGCTCCCGCAAAACCGGGATTCAGGCGCGGCCCCGGGCATTAACGCGGGATTAATCCAGGAGCAGCATTAGCGCCGGCGCCGATCTCTGGCTGGGCGCGCCCCAGGGGGTGGAGGTCATGCCCATCTGGGCCTTGCCGTTGTTCCCCAATAAGGTCAGTGCGCCGCTGCCGGTGTCAATCCGGTAAAAATTGCCGTTAAAATCGCCGCCGTAGAGGGTTTCGCCCACAAAAGCCAGGCCCGTGACCGCGGTTTGCCCCCAGCCGTCGCCGATCAGGGTGGCTTCGCCGGTAAGCAGGTCAAAGGTGGCCAGCGAATATTTGATAATCTCTTCGTCCGTTGTCCGCACCACGCTGCCATACAATATGGTACGGTCCATGGGGCCGGCCAGGTCGCCGCCGTCCATTTGGGGGGGACCGATCCCCATGGCGGTGTAAATACCGGGGGTGGCGCTCATGGGCCCGTAATATTGGTAGGTGTTATCAAGGCCGCCGAACTGATAAACGCCCCCGGCTCCGTTGTCGGTGGTCCCGAGCACGCTGCCGCCAAAGAGCAGGTTTTCTTCACCGAATAAGACCCCCAGGCCCGAGATGCCCAGGCCCTCTGAAATTGCAGCGGTTTCGGTAGCACGCACCTTGCCTTCTGTCGGGTGAAGAAAATCCAGGACATAAAACCTGGTCTCGGCAAAGACATCGCTGAAAACGCCGAACATCCAGGAACCGTCAAAGGCAATGTCCTGCAAGTAAATCAAGGCTCCCTGGCACTCGATGTCCCCCACCTTGGTGGCGGCCCCGGTGGCGGTGTCCACCGTATAGAGGGTGGACCACGTGGTTAGCGGCGGCTCCACGTTTTTTTCCTGGGCCAGCATGTACACCGTACCCGCATCCGCCCCCGGCTCCGCCCCGAAGGCGAAGGCCAGGACCAATATCATCATGAGGCAAACCACCCGTCTGCTGCGCATAAACCCTCCTTTGGCAGGGCTGCCGGCGCTTGCGTTGCCCACCTTGCCGGCGGGTAGGGCAACGGCGCACCTGAATCCCTGCACCGCCGGCTCAGCGGCCGGGCTGGGGCAGATTCACCCCCTGCCCGGCCTGCAGCCCTGGAAATCCACCAACCCGGGACCCGGGGATAGCCCCGCCGCCCCGCAAATAATCCGCCAAGGCCCAACTATTTTTTCAAATAAATGGCCCTGATATTCAGCCGGGCTCCTCCAAGGTCGCATAAAACCTTGACCTGCTTATTATTGACAATGGCGGTCAAGGCCACAGCCAAAAATTCCTTGGCCCAGTCCGCGGGAATGAAAAATTCTTGACTCCCCTCCCAGGCGGGGGGTTCTGCGGCATGGGTTAAAAACAGCCGGGTCGATAAAGACCCCATGGGGCCCCCCTGGTCCACCGTGCAGTCGTACCAAGCGGGCTGCGCCAGCGCGGGGGTGGAGAGGCAAAGCCCCAAAATACCTAGGGCCAAAAGAACGGTTGCTAATCCTTGGATCTTCATTTTTTCCATCCTCCTTGCGGTCTTAACGCTTTATTTGTTGATACGTTATTCCAATCCAGAGTCCGCCTTATCCGTAAAAAGTCTCCAGGTTCTAATAGGGAAAGTGGGGGGCATCCGGAAATCGGGAGCGCAAATTGTTCCCGGGCGCCGGCCCAGGCCGGCGGCGATCTTTTTGAGTTCTTCCGGGGTCAACTCCTTGCCGGCGGCTACCGCCAACTCTTCAATCACCTGTTTGTATTCCTCCAGGATAAAATCGAACCCCGCCGCCTTGATGATCGTCTGCCGGGTTTCCAGGCCGGGCGCGGCTTCCAGCCGATCCTGCAAGGCCTGATCGGTTGCGATCCTTTTGAGAAAATCCCTGACTGACTGTACGGACACAATGCTACCTCCTCTTTAGAGTCTTAAGTAATTGTAATGGGGTCCTTTACAAGCGCACCAGCCGCCGCCTCCGCCGATACTTTCGAGTTCCTCCCGGGTCAACTCCCGGGCGGTGGCCTCCTTAATTTCTTCCACCACCTGCCTGAACTCCTCCAGGGTGAACCCTCCCCCGGCCGCCTGAATGATCCGCCACCGGGACTCCAGGTCGGGCGCGGTTTCCAGCCGGCCCTTCAACTCCGGATCGCTCTCGATCCTTTGGAGAAAATCCCTGGCTGACTGCAAGGACATGATGTTATCCTCCTTGCGGGGTTACTCTCCGAACCGGCTTAAAGCAGGTAAGATAAACGCCTGTCTCAGAAGGTCCCATAATAGCCGCTCATAAGAATTTCCAGCCGTTGCCGGCCATGGGAAACCGCAGCTCACGTCAAAATGCTTTCTTCCAGTGATGGTTCACGCCCACGTAAGCCTTGGCCACCAGTCCCGTCCCGGTTCGATGACCATCTTCAAATGGCTGATGGTCCGTATGAAATAGCTCAGTTCCTCCAGGCGGGATTGGAGACAGCGGCGGCGCAGGGCCGGGGGCAAGTTGATCAGGTCCGCGCCCATGGCGGTGGAGCCGGAGATATTTCGCAAGGCCTCCCCTTTGGCCCGGGTGCACAGATTTAAGCGGCAGAGTTCATCCAGAATTCTTCCCAAACGGGGATCAGGGAACGAGTTGACCGGGGTCAGCATGAGATCCAGGCCGACCTTGGGCTGCACTTCCTCCAGCAAGTCCAGGTGCAGGATGAATTCGTCGTCATAAGGACTGAGCATCTCCAGAACTTTCGCCACCCCGGGCAGGTCGGCGGGAACCCTCGATTCCCTCAAGTATTCCAGGATTGCCTCTCCCGGCATCTCCAAACAGAGGCGCAGCACCGCGGGGCGCCGGGACAGCATGAAGCCGATCTGCCCCAGCCGCGCCTCCCCGGGCAAAAGCTCCAGGCAGGAAAAGGCAGCGGCAATGCCAGCCGTAGAGAATGCCTCGCCCAGTTCCCGGGACAGGACCGCGAGTAGAGAGCTGTACCTCTGAATTTGACCGGTCCGGGACTGGCGGTGGTTAGCTGGAGTTAGGAAAAAGCTGGGTGAGTAAGGCTGTGTTCCGTTAATATCGAATTCGAGCCAGATCGCCTTGATCTCCTGGTGCAGCAGCTCTCCGGGCTGATTCCATCTCTCGGCCAGTCGCTGTAAGACAAACCAGGAGTTATCCCCGGCCCCAAGCCCGGCAGGCCGCCGGGCGGCCAGGGCTGCGGCGCAGCCAAGTTCCGCCGCGGCCCGGAAGGAGATATCCGCCCGGGCCGCCGCCTCCCCCAGGAAGAATTCGAAAAAGAAACCGCCCAGAGCGCAGGGGCCGGGCACCCGGGACGCGACTTCCAGAATCCGGGCATAATAGTCCGCGGACACCAGACTGGCCGGAATAGCCGGTCGGATGGCCCGAAAATACGCGGCCCCGGATTCATCTTCCCGGAGCCAGGCCTCCAGGAGGTTCTTCGGCTCCGGTTCCCAAGTTACGACTTTCATAAGAATCGATATCCTCTTCCCCGGGGGTTCCCGGTTACATCTCCTCCCAAGGTGAAAAAAGGTTACATTGGGGGGCGACCCTTACCCCCCGTTTCCCGGGCATCCCTCGATCACATCGCTTTTGGGCTGCAATCATGATAGGGGCATAACAAGCGGGAACACCAATGCAAAGGGCACCAGCCCCCTAAAGGCCTGGTCGGTGTCGATCCTTTTCAGAAAATCCTTGACTGACTGTACGGACATGCAATTATCCTCCCTATTTATTTTTGGTCGATGAATTTTCCTGCCGCTTTGTCCGGTAACGGACTTCCAGAAACTCGGTGAACCGGCTTTTCAGGGGCATGCAGGTGTTGAAGTCTTCGCCCTGAAACAGGCGGCGGGAGCGAAAATGGGGGCAGCCGCCGCTGCACCGGGGGAGGAAGAGACACCGGCGGCAGGTGTCGTCCGCGAAGACCTCCGTGCCCATCATGTACCTGGACAGCAGGGAATAATTCCACTCCCGGTCCGGGAAGATGGAACCCGCCACCCACTCCGGGTTGCCCACGTCGTGCCAGCAGTTGTAAATCTCTCCCTCGGGGCCGATGAGGAAGCTGTTGCGCCGTTTGGCCATGCAGGGGGTAGGATTGGGAAAGGGGTCCGGACTCCAGTCATTGCCATCTTCCCGGTACAACTCCATCAAGAGGTCATCCACCTCTTCCGAAGAATATTCGCAGTGCGCGTCCGGGTTTTCCCGGGGGCCGTCTTTGACGATTCCCGGGTAAACATTGAGGTTTTTTCCCTGGAAGCGTTGCCTCAGTTGGCCGCGCGCCTCGAAAAACTGCGCCCGGTTGCTTTGGTCCATGTTGACCCGCAAGTTCAGGCGTCCCGGCCAGCGCTCCAGCAGGCGTTCCACGTTGGCCATGATCACCCCGTAGGAATCGCCCCGGGTGGCATGGGGCCGGCGGCGGTTGTGGATTTCTTCAGGGCCGTCGATGGTGATTTGGATGGACTCGATCTTCAGGTCTTCCAGTTGGCCGATGCGCTCCTCGTCCAGCAGGTAGCCGTTGGTGACCATGCTTGCCTTGTACGGCACGTCCAGGGCCTTGAAGTCTTCCGTAAGCCGGCGGATGCGGTCGAATTCCAGGAGGGGTTCGCCGCCGAACCAGCAGATGTCCAGAAACTTGAGTTGGCCGAAGAGCTTGAAGCGTTCGACAAAGGCCAGTAATTGGGCATGGACCGCGTCGTTCATCCGCTGGGGCCGCTTGTGCCGCTGGTAGCAGTAAGTGCAGCGGAAATTGCAGGCCAGGGTGGGCACGATGGTGAGAGCCAGGAGGCTGCTGTGCAGGTTGTTCAGGTTCCGGCTCAACAAGTTCAGGTTCAGGAGGTCCCGCTCTTCCCCGTTCTCCACCAGGATCTTGGCCCGACGAAGTTGCAGCAGCAGCGCGGGGTTATTGGTGAAATCGTAGGCTTCCGGGTTTTCCCGGATTTTTTTCAGTTCCGCGGCCAACTGCGGCTCAGCCGCCGCGAAGGTGTTGGACAGGGAGTTGTAAAGCAGATAGCAGCCTTCGGGTGACTGCCACAGCATGGTATAGTCGGACCATTTCAAGGGCTTATCCTCCGGACCCGGCGAGTTCGGGAAAAATCAGGGCGCCGATCTTATCCAGCCGGGCCTTGACGCGCTCTGCCTTGGTGGGCGGCGGCGCCACCGGGGCCATGTCGAAATACAGGTCGAAGTCGAAGACCTCCAGGACCGGGCCTGCGGGGACTTCCCGGCCGCCGGCCTCTTGGAGGGCCTCCCGGGGTTGGAGCAGGACCTTCTTCCTAAACTCGTCATCCACCGCGGCCTTGCGGTCCGCGGCCCGAAGCGCGGCGGCCAGTTCCGACGGAGACCAGTGGCTCATGGCTTTCTCCTCAAGAGGTTGGAGATGGGGTGTAAAAAAATTCCATTTCCGGGATTTGAGAATGCTTATGGTTGCCGCTTTTAACCCCGACCTTTTCACAAAGACGAAGATAAAGTTTAAATTTTGGTCTGCCGATGAATTTTTTAAGGCAAAATATGCTAACATCGCGGCGTCATCTCCTGATCGGGCCCCCCGGCCGGGCAACCTCCCTGCTTCAGCGGGCACTGCCCGGGTACAACTGAATTTTATTGGGCCGAAAAACCGAGTCAATTTATTCGGTTCGAAACGGCCAGAATCTGGGACGAAACGGACGCGTGGCCCCGAATTAGTCGAAAGGCGGCGGTTCATGAGCCTGCGCACCAAACTTCTCGTTAGCCTGGCCCTGGCGGTTATCCTGGGTATCAGCCTGGCGTCCTGGGCAGTGTACCGGTTCGCCCGGGACGAACTGGAAGCCTCGAAACGCCGGCATCTGGCCCAGGAGGCGGAGATGCTGGCCCGGCAGACCGAGGCTTGGCTGCAATTAGCCAAGTCGAACGTGGCGTTATGGACCGACATGCCTTCAGTCCGGGAGGTGGCCCTAAATCCGGGCAATTCTGCCAGCGTCGCCGAGGTCTGCGGCTTTTTCCGGCGCGTCGTGGAGATCGGCGGCATCTATCAGAACGTCAATTTGATGGGCCTGGACGCCGCCTGCCTGGCTTCGTCCGTCCCCAGCCGCATCGGTTTAAAACGCATGCAGGAAGTGGTCGCCACCCGCCTGGATTTTAAAGAGGCTTTAACGGGCAGGGCTGTTGTTACACCGATGTTTACGTCCGCTTCAAACGGGCGAACCATCATTGGCATTTCGGCCCCGGTATTTGAGGGTGCGAAGATCATTGCCGTGATCCGGGTGGTGATTGACATGGCCTTTTTCGACGATGTGCTCCTGAAGCCGAAGGATGTGAGAACTGCCGGCCGCTCCGGTATTTTCGATCCGAAGTTCGTCGAGTCGAAGGACACCACGTATCTCAAGTATCGGGATATCAGCGATATTTTCATCAAGGGGAAAAAATACTTGCCTCTGGAGATCCCGGCGCCGGCCGCGGAGTTTGCCCGGGAGAGCGGCATCATTCAATACCCTGATAAAAAATTGGGTGACATCCTGGCCGCCTTTCACCGGATCAAGGAACCCGAGTGGATCATTGTCTTGGAGGAGCCGCTCCAAGAGATTTTGGCGCCCATCCGGAACGTGGGCCGGGTAGCTTTGGTGTCGGCGTTTTTTTTGATCTGTGCGGTTTTCGGGGTGGTCTTTTTTCTGGTCAATCCCAGGCTGCGCGGTATTCTCAGTTGTCTGCGCCTGGCCCAGGAGATCGGCGGGGGGAACCTGGAGGCCAGGCTGGATTTGGGCGCCCATGACGAGATCGGCAGGCTGGCCCAGGGGTTGAACACCATGGCCGCCGATCTGGCCGGCAGCCGCCAGGCCCTGGAAGAGGCTGAACGCACCTACCGGGGGATTTTCGAGAACGCCGTGGAAGGGATCTTTCAGATCGACCGGGATAATCGTTTCATCGCCGCCAATCCCTCCTTTGCCCGCATCATGGGCTTTGCGGAGCCCGGGGAATTGCTGGGCCGGCCCTTCCCCGCCAGCTTTGCGGATCCGGCCCAAAGGGAGGCCTTCTTTGCCGAGCTCGAGTCCCGGGGGATAGTGGAGGGTTTTGAGTTCAACTTTATACGTCGGGATGGCGCCCTCGTCGGGGCCGGTTCCCTGTTCGCTCAGGCGGAAAAAGATGACTCCGGCCAAATCGTTCTCATCCAGGGCATGCTGGCGGACATCACCGAAAGACTGAAAGCGGAGCGGGAGCGGCAGCGGGCCGAAGAGGCGGAAAGCCACCTGGCCCGGTCGCGCCTGCAGGCCCTGCGCTACCAGATCAACCCCCATTTCCTTTTTAACATCCTGAATTCCATCGATGCCCTGGCCAAACAGGCGCCCCAGAAAATCCCCGATCTTATTCGCGAGCTCTCCCGCTATCTGCGTTTCACTTTGACGGAGCAAAAAGACGGCCTGGTGCCCCTCCACCTAGAACTGGACGCCATCACCAGCTATCTCAAACTGGAAAAAATCCGCTTTGAGGACGACCTGGTGGTGGAAATTATTACCTCCCCCAATTGCGGCGAGGCCCTGGTTCCGGAGTTGTTGATCCAACCCCTGGTGGAGAATGCCGTAAAGTACGGCATGAAGACTTCGCCCATGCCCCTGCGGATTGCCATCAGGTGCACCTTGACCGAGAAGATGTTGGAGGTGGAGGTGGCCAATACGGGGAAATGGCTCAGTGACACGGAAGCCGGGCAGGCCAAGAGCGGCATCGGTTTGCAGAACCTGCGCCAGAGACTGAATCTGCGCTACCCCGACACTTCCAGTTTGACACTCGAAGCCCGGGGAGGGTGGATAATTGCCAAAGTAGACCTTCCCTTTACTAGGTTTGATAAGGATGCCTGACGACCCCAAACCTTTGCCGGCCCTGATTGTGGACGATGAACGGCTGGCCCGGGAGAATCTCCAGGGCCTGCTGGCCGCGTATGAGGAGATTGTGGTAATCGGCGAAGCGCGCAATGCTGCGGAGGCCCGGCGTATGATCGCCGATCTGCGTCCCGGTCTGGTTTTTCTGGATATTCAGATGCCGGGCGGGTCGGGGTTTGACTTGCTGGAGCAGCTCGAATTTCCACCGCCCATCATCTTTGTCACTGCCTTCGATGAATTCGCGGTGCGGGCTTTTGAAGTCAACGCCCTGGACTACCTTCTAAAACCGGTGGAACCGGCACGGCTGGCCCGGGCCATCAGGAGGGTGGGCCAGCGGACTACCGAACCGTACGGGAGAGCCGCTCCGCTGCACGGCACGGACCGCGTCTTTCTGGATACCGGGTGGCAGGCGGTATTCTTGCCGGTGGCGGAAATTGCCGTCATCCAGGCCAAGGGCAACTACACCCAGGTAATCGACGTCCACGGCCGCAGCTACCTGGTGCGAGTTCCCCTGCACCAGTGGGAAAAGAGACTGCCGGTTGAAGATTTCGTCCTGCTGGACCGCTCCTTAGTGATCAACCGCTGCCAGATTACCCGATATGTCCTCCACACCCGCCGGGCCGAGCTCTACCTGGGCGCCATTGCTCAACCCTTTCTCCTGGGCCGCCAGGGGCTGCGCCGGTTCAAGGAACAGGTGCTGCCTTATGCCGGTGAAAAAAAACCCTGATAGAGCCGGTTCAAGTCCCCCCTCAGCCGGACAAAATCGGTCGCAGAATCCTGGATAATCGTCTGGCAAAACTTGACCCGCCTGTCACCCGCTAGGTTCGTCACCTGGCGCTGGTGGTCATCACCGTGGGCCTCCTCAACCTGGCCGCCCTGCGGTACGTCTCCCGACAGCGCCGGGACCTGAATTTACGGATGATCCAGGAAAGCGGCAAGCTCATGGGCGCATCCATGGACGGTTTGAACATGATCGAAACCCTCAAGGCCGCGGGCGCGGAGTCTACCTTTTTTGCGCGTTGGTCCGGGTACCAGGCCAAGGTCATTGATGCCCAACAGCAATTCGGGACTTACAGCTATTACCTGAACGCGGTGCCGCCCCTGCTCACCACGCTGAACAATGCCGCGGTCATCGGCCTGGGCGGTTTCCTGGTCATGAAGGGGGAGATTTCCATGGGGATGCTGGTGGCCTTCCAGAGTTTCATGATGGCCTTTATCGCCCCTTTAAACCAACTGGTGGGGCTGGGCGGCGAACTGCAGGAAACCGCCGGCGACCTGCGCCGGGTCACGACGTGCTCCGCTACCAGGAGACCCCAGAATTCCAGGAGGTTTCAAGGCCCCAGGCTCCCCCGATCCCCAAACTCACCGGGCAACTGGAACTCAGGAACATTACCTTCGGATACAGCAGCCTGGCCCCGCCTTTAATCCAGGACTTCCACCTGAAGTTGGACCCCGGCACCCGGGTGGCCCTGGTGGGTCCCTCCGGGTCCGGCAAATCCACCATCGCCCGGCTGGTCTGCGGGCTCTACCAACCTTGGGAAGGGGAAGTGCTGTTGGACGGACGGCCCCGGGAGAACTACTCCCGAGCCTTGCTCTCCCAATCCCTCTCCATGGTGGACCAGAGCATCCTTTTATTTGAAGGAACGGTGCGGGAAAACCTCACCCTGTTCGACCGGAACATTCCGGAGCAATCCTTGACCCAGGCCGGCAAAGACGCCTGTATTCATGAAGAGCTGATGGCCCGGGCCGGCGGCTACGATTGCCAGGTGGTGGAGGGAGGGGCCAACTTCAGCGGCGGACAGCGCCAGCGTCTGGAAATCGCCCGGACCCTGGTCAACGACCCCACCATCCTGGTCTTGGACGAAGCCACCAGCGCCCTGGACCCGGTCACCGAAGTGCTCATCGACGATAACCTGCGGCGCCGGGGCTGCACCTGCCTCATTGTGGCCCACCGCCTCAGCACCATTAGGGATTGC
Source organism: Desulfobacca acetoxidans (assembly GCA_020723225.1). GTDB lineage: Bacteria > Desulfobacterota > Desulfobaccia > Desulfobaccales > 0-14-0-80-60-11 > SURF-52. The sequence goes on from DYJG01000001.1 coordinate 16,342, forward strand.
GACGAGATCATCGTCCTGGATCAAGGCAAGGTGGTGCAACGGGGCCGCCATGAACAGCTCATGGCACAGGAAGGTTTGTATGCCGCCCTGATTCACACTGAGTAAAACCAAAGAAAATGGGGGGGATACTGGATATTTATGGAGAAAAAGGATTTGCGGGACTCGCGCCCCCCTCACTCTGCCCTCTCCCCCCCCTCCGGGGGGAGAGGGAAATGCCAGGCATAGCTATAAAATAATAACTTATGGATATGCCAGTATTAATCCCCTCTCCCCTCGGGGGAGAGGGCTAGGGTGAGGGGGGTGTCTTGGATAGCAAGAGATGGATTACTAAGGAAAAGACTCCACTCATCCCTAACCCTTCTCCTTCAGGGGGGGTGACTGGCTGATACCGTTGGTTTGGACGTTGAAGTGACTTTTGCAAAAGACTTGGGAAAACGGAAAACGCCATAATGCCCCCTGATCTGGATTTCTGGCTGCAAAACGGGAGCGTCCAGGATGGGGATAGCAACGCTCCGATTTTGCTCAACCAGGGACGACGCGCCTGGCTGGTGCTCTCCGGCGGCATGGATATCTTTGCCGTGCGGCTGGCGGACGGCCGGGCCGTGGGAGTGCGCGTCCACCTTTTCCGGGTGCCTGCAGGCCAGGCCTTTTGGGAACTGGAGGGAAAAGCCGACCGGAAAGTGGCCTTGCTGGCCGTGGCCTTGCCGGAGACCAGGCTGGCCGAACTCGGACAGGAGCATGTCCGGGAGTTGGCCCGGCAACCCGCGGCGGCCGAAAAGATTCGGGAATTGCTGGACAAATGGCTGAGCGAGCTATCCCGGGTGCCCGCCGGTTTAAGGCCGCCCCCCCATGACTGCCTCTTTCTGCGTCCGGGAATGTCCGTGGCCCTGCAACCCGGCCAAACCGCCACTTCCAGGCAGGGAGTCGTCTGGGTTGGCCTCCAAGGCGGCGCGGCCAAGCCCATGGGCCTGGACGACCTGCCCCCGCTTCCGGCCGGGTCGGCCTGGTTTCCCCTGGTTCCCGGCGTCTGGCTGGAGGCCGCCACCGACCTCACCTTGCAAGTATGGGCCACGGATGACTTTTTCTTAAGGGACCTTACTTGGCAGGCGCTGACTAATTTTCACGGCCTGATCCTGGAAGGCGTTGTCCGCTCCCGGCAGCAGGTCCTCCTGGTGGCCGCCCAAAAGAATCTCAAGCCGGAGCTCAATGCGACCCTGGGCCTGGGTTACGGAGGGCTGCAAGAGTCCGGCAATTTCCGGGATTATCTTAACTCCATCAATCACAACACCGTCGGCCTCAATTACTCCGCGTCCCTGATGTTCAAGTACCCGTTGGGAAACAACGCGGCCGAGGGCCTCGCGGCCCAAAAACTGGCCCAGAAACGCCAGGCCCAGATTCAGTCTGCTGATTTGGATCGAAAAATAAGGTCCAATGTCCTGGTGACCCTGGAGGCCTTGACCCGCTACACGGCTGCGCTGAAGAAGGCCCGGGAGGCCGTGGCTTTGTACCAGCGGGGATCATGCCGATGAAAACCTGAGATTCCGCATGGGGGTGTCCACCATCATCGATCTCATCACTGTGCAAAAACGGCTTTCCACCGCCATGGTCACCGAGGTGGACAGCCATTTGGACTACGCCAATGCCGTCATCAGACTGCGCTTTGAAACCGGAACCTTGATTGTGAAAGAAAAGGACCAGTATCGGGTAGAAATGAAGCGGCTGATTCACATCCCCGAAGCCAATGGCGCCACTTGATAGAGACTCGGTTGGCAGTCCAACGTGGCTTAAATATCGTCCTTCTCATAGTATGGTAGGTTTTGGCGAAAACCGGGATGCCGGCTATCTGCTATGCTCCGAAACTTATCAACATGCTGAAAATACTACATATTAATGACATAACCGGTTTAGGGCATGGCGACGTATAGCTGTGAGTGCTAATCAAACTGCAGCCACGTTGGCAAGTCTGTCAGCCCTGATTGAATACCTCGGATTACTTACTTGCGGCCCCACTTATAGCGGGAACCACGAATAGGAGACTGGCTTGGATTCTAACTGAATACCACACCACCCCAATAACCTTGACTTTGCACATAGGAGCTATTTGCGGCTTCCACCTAACCCCGCAGATCGATTGCGAATTAATTTCTTTATGAAAAAATATGTGCTATCCTGCCCCCCACGAGACCTCGGGCGAAAAATTGACCGTAAATGACCAAGGCGCACATTGCAGGGGGTATTATGGGTATATTCATCGGTTGGTATGGCAGATATTCTCGTGACATGGCACTCGCATTGAAACGTTTCCATGCGATTTTATCGTGCAACTTGAGGGGGGGTTAAGAATCGATGGCTGTTTCACTGCACCGGGCAATAATTGGTGGGTTGAACTCATGGACATTCTAAAGCGCGCCGAAGTAGGAATATGATGTTTGACCCGTAGAGCCTCTCATCCCCTTGGCTGCCACTGTATGAAACTGTATGGATATGGCTGCATAAGCTTCGGGTAGCCATGGTGCGGCCAGGCCGTGACCGCTTGTCCGGTATCATTGAGATTGACGAAACCTATATTCATTGAGTTATTAAACGATCCATAAGGAGACTAGGTAATGCGGCCCAAAAGGTTTTTACTTTGTTTTATCATAGGCATGATGATGGCGTCCTTCTTACCTCTCTCCCAGGGCCTGGCTTTTTCCGAGGCGGGGCTTTCCCGGGGGCAACTGGTTTATGTCCCGGTTTACTCCCATGTCTATTGGGGTGATCTGGAAAAAAAATTTCTCTTGACCGGCATAGTGAGCATTCGCAATACAGACCCGAATCATGCCATTACAATAATTCTTGCAGATTACTATGACTCTGATGGGAAACTCATCAGGAGCTATTTGCCAAAACCATTGACCCTCAACCCCATGGCCTCCACTCGTTTCATAGTCAAAGAATCGGATACGAAAGGCGGGTCGGGGGCCAACTTTCTGGTAAAATGGAAGGCTGATACTGAAGTCAACGAACCCATTATGGAAGGGGTGATGATCGGTACAGCTTTCTCTCAGGGAATTTCCTTCACCTCCCGGGGGAAAACGATCAAGAATAAATAGCTCCCCTGTAATGCTCGGTCCTTTAAAACTTTTTGGTTCCACCCGGCAAAACCAGACGTCACAGGTTTAAAGCCGGTTCCGGACCAGAATAGGTCACCCAAGACCGGCTGACGACGATGATAAAGGTTCCAGTTTCCAAGGGTTGCGGAACATCAGAGCCGAATTTTGTTGACTCTGCGATTTCTGACATGATATACACCACTTAACTTTTAGCTTTAATTTTCTTTTAATCGCCCCTTTATATTGCTTACCACCGCCAGAGGTGGGAAGATTTTTCAGGGGAACCTAAGATGATAATAATTAAAAGTAATGAAGTACAACCTTTCAAGCGTGACCCTTGGATGATCGGCTAAGCCTTCCCTTTCCCTTCTCCACATTACTTAATAATAACTGATTTTAGCATAGATATAATAAGCTGATATTTCTTCTATCCATAAATGGATAGACAAAATAGCTTATTGTGTATCTTATCCATTGTGCTCTATTTTTTGTGCTCATAGCTGACCCCATTATTCTTTACTTACATATAATAATTACCTACTAAGAAATAACGACATGTGATATGAAATTTGATATGAAGGATTGATTTATGTTTAAAAATAATGCCTTAAAGCTGATGGCCATATTGTTCTTAATTGCAGCTTTAAGCATTTTTATATTTGTAACCCGGCATACCCAATATCATTATCACTCGGTCTATCGGGAATTTTATTTTGTCCCCTTGATTTTGGCAGCATTTTGGTTCGGCTTGCGCGGCACCTTGTTGGCGGCGGGCGTTATCACTTTGTTTTATCTGGCGTTTATCGGTTTTTTTTGGCAAGGGCTATCTGTAGAAAAAATCAATACTTTCATAGAAATCATCTTTTTGAATGTTGTGGCCCTCATCCTGGGCATCCTCAGGGAGCGCGAATATCGAGAGCACCGCCGCACCCAAAAGATGGAGCATTTGGCGGTTATCGGCAAAACGGTTTCAGGCATTGCCCACGACATGAAAATTCCCTTAGTGGCCATTGCCGGTTTTTCCCGGCGAATCTTGAAAAAACTCGGGGAGGATGATCCCCATCGGGAAAAGCTGACCATCATATATCAGGAGGCGCAACGGCTGGAAAACATGGTCAGGGACATGTTGGACTATGCCCGTCCCTTAAATCTGTACCGGTCTCGGGAGGATGTGAATCAAATAATTCAGGAAAGTATAAATATTGTTAAAGAAGTTGCCGGAAAAAAGCAAATAACCATTAAAGAAAAACTATTTCCCGAGATGCCTCCTGCTGAGTTGGACCCCATGAGGATTAAGCAGGTGTTTATCAATTTATTGACCAACGCCATTCAAGCCTCTCCCTTCGGGGAGCCGGTGCTCGTGCGTTCTTCCGTCAAAGGGGAAAAAATTGTTATCGACGTCACCGATCACGGGCGGGGGCTTACCGCTGATCAGAAAGAGAATATCTTTACCCCGTTTTTTACCACGAAAAAAGAAGGGGTCGGGCTTGGCCTGACCATGGTGAAAAACATCGTTTCCGCCCATGGTGGAGAGGTTCAATTCTTTGACAATCCTCCTCCGGAAACCGGCGTCACTTTTCGAGTTATCTTACCCAAGGACTCCAGAGTCTTGTCTCCATCGATAAAGAAGTAAAAGAACTATGCCGGTTCCCATTTTAACCGATCTCGTCATTATCTTCGGCCTCTCCATAGTGGTCCTGTTCATCTGTCACCAGCTCCGGGTGCCGGTGACGGTGGGGTTTATCCTCACCGGGATTCTGGCCGGCCCTCACCTGCTGGGTTTGGTCAAGGCCGTACACGAAGTAGAAATATTGGCGGAAATCGGGGTTATTCTATTACTCTTCACCATCGGCGTGGAATTTTCCTTCGCCAATCTTCTGCAGATCAGACAATCGGTGCTGGTAGCGGGCCCCATCCAGGTGGCCGCCACCTGTCTGGCCGGGCTGTTTCTATCCCTGCAATTCGGCAAGACCGTGGGCGAGGCAATTTTCATCGGCTTTCTGGTGTCCCTGAGCAGCACCGCCATCGTCCTCAAACTCCTCCAGGAGCGGGCCGAAGTTGACACCCCCCACGGCCGCACCAGCCTGGGCATCTTGATCTTTCAGGACATTATCATCGTGCCCATGATGCTCTTGGTCCCCTTGCTGGCTGGGGCGTCGGAAAATATCGGGACTTCTTTTCTCATATTGTTGGCCAAAGGTCTGGTAATCATTGCCTTGGTAATCGCCAGCGCCAAGTGGGTGGTGCCCCATGTCCTTTACCAGGTCGCCCGCACCGGCAACCGAGAGCTCTTCCTGTTGTCTATTGTGCTGATCTGCATGGCCGTGGCCTGGCTGACGGCCCAGGCCGGCCTCTCCCTGGCCCTGGGGGCCTTTCTGGCCGGGTTGATCGTCTCCGAGACCGAATACAGTCATCAGGCTCTGGGCAATATCCTGCCGTTTCGGGATGTCTTTGCCAGTTTCTTTTTCATCTCCATCGGCATGTTGCTGGATGTGGGTTTTCTCCTTAAACATCCGGGGGTCATCGCCCTGCTCACCCTGGGGGTGTTGCTGGTCAAGGCCCTCCTGGCCGGCTCCGCCGCCCTGTTTCTGAAATTTCCCCTGCGTACCGCCATTCTGGTCGGCCTGGCCCTCTGCCAGGTGGGGGAATTCTCCTTCATCCTCTCCAAGGCGGGGCAGAGCCAAGGGTTATTTTCGGGTGACAGTTATCAACTCTTCCTGGATGTGACCATCATTACCATGGTGACCACCCCCCTGATGATGGCTCTGGCGCCCCAGGCCGCGAATTTTGTGTTGCGCTGGCCGCTGCCACAAAGATTGAAACTGGGGGCGCATCTGCAGGAAGAAATAAGCAAATCCACACCTGGGGACCACCTGATCATCGTCGGTTTTGGGGTGAACGGACGCAACCTGGCCCGGGCCGCCAAAACGGGGGGAATTCCCTATGTCATCATTGAAATGAACCCGGAAACGGTCCGCCGGGAAAGGGAGAGCGGCGAACCGATTTTTTATGGCGACGCGACCCAGGAAGAAATCTTGAAACACGCCAACATCAAAGAGGCCAGAATTGTGGTGGTGGTCATCAACGACCCGGCGGCCACCCGGCGGATTGTCACTCTGGCCCGCAGCCTCAATCCAAGGGCCTATATCATCGTTCGCACCCGCTATCTCCAGGAATTGCAGTCTCTGTTTGATCTGGGCGCCGATGACGTCGTGCCCGAAGAGTTTGAAACCTCGGTGGAGATCTTCACCCTGGTCTTAAGGAAATACCTGGTGGCCAAAGAAGAGATCGAAAGATTTGTTACCCAGGTGCGGGCCGACGGCTACCTGGTTTTACGAGGTATCTCCAAGGAGATAGATTCTGGGCTCAGGCACCTGCATGACTTCGAGATCAGCACTTTTCGCTTGAGCGAGCGGGCTCCCTTGGCGGGCAAATCTCTGGCCCAGGTCGAGTTGCGCAAGAAATTCGGGGTGACGGTCCTGGCCATCCGCCGCGATTCCCAGATGCTGTCCAATCCAGAGCCGGATATGCAGCTTCTGGCCAACGATCTCTTGATAGTCATGGGGACCCCCGATAATCTAAGCAACTCCATTTGGTTATTTAAAAATCCAGAAAAGAGTTGAAAGAAGATTAACCAAAAGGAAAACGACATGACGGCCGATTCCTATCCTTATCACCGCATTCTCATCCCCTTTGACGGCAGCCCCTCGACGCACAAGGCCCTGGAGTGGGCAGCGCACCTGGCCCGGGCCGGGGGCGAGGCCGTGGAAAACATCACTTTGCTCCGGGTGATCGGCGGCGGTTATCTGGCTCGGCACATTCAAAACGTGGACCTCCGAGTCACGCGCATGGACCAGGTGGAAGCCTGGCGCAGGGTGCGCCAGCATCACCTGGATCATGAAATCATGCCTTCCCTGGAGGAAGCCAAGAAGATCCTCCAGGAACAGGGAGTAACCGCTCCTGTGGAAACCAGGGTTGCCGAAGGAAAGATCGGGGAAGAGATCATTCGCCTGGCCGCCTATGGCCGGTATGACGCCATCGTTATGGGACGGAGGGGATTGTCCCCGGTTAAGGGATTATTCCTGGGGAGTGTGACGCGCCAGGTCTTGTCGCTGGCCCAAAGGATTACTATTTTTGTGGTGGGTCCGGAAACGGTCTTTAATCCCGACTGTCCCATTTCTCCCCTGCTGCTGCCGGTGGACGGCTCGGAGCCGGGCCTTGCCGCGGTCCGCCAAGGCGCGGCCCTGGCCCTGAACTTCAAGGACTGCGAACCCTGGTTGACTCTGCTCCACGTTGTCGACCTTTTTTTACTGGGAACGGCTTATGCCGAAGGAACCGCCCCCTTTATCGAGGAGGGGGAGAAAATCCTGGCAAACAGCCATCGCCTCCTGGAAGAGAGCAGCCTGGAAGATATGGTTGCCGAAAAATTGCTGGCCGGACATCCATCGCGTGTGATCGCCAGGGAAGCGGAGGAAGGCCAATATTCCCTGATCCTGATGGGGGCCCGGGGGTTATCTCCCCTGAAGCAACTGATTCTGGGCAGTGTCTCCGGCGATGTCATGTATCGGCTCTCGCGACCGGTTATCGGGATCGTTTATCCTTGAGAGGTATCGGCCTGGCCCCCTGCAACTCCTTTGAGATCAATTTCACCTTGAGAAATTGATCCTGAACCGGGTTTTTAACCAGGCATATCGGGTCATTTACCCGATTATTGATATTGGAGGAAAGATGCAGTGGTATCAGCTTGACATTGATCGGGTTTTTGGGGACCTGAACACCTCGGAGCATGGTTTGGCCGATACCGAAGTCAGGGAGCGCCTGCAAAAATTCGGACCCAACAAACTGGCGGAAGAGGAAAGGATCAGCAGGCTGAAAATCCTGCTCCACCAGTTTAAAAGCCCGCTGATTTACATCCTGCTCATCGCCGCGGTGGTGACTGCCTTTCTCCAGGAATACAAGGATACCGGAGTAATTGTGTTTATCTTACTCCTGAATGCCGTGGTCGGCTATATCCAGGAGTACAAGGCGGAGAAAAACGTCCGGGCCTTGAAAAAAATGGTGGTGGCCAAGGCCCGGGTACTGCGGGACGATAAAGAGCAGGAAATTAACAGCGAGGACCTGGTGCCGGGGGATATCGTCTTCCTGGCCTCCGGCTCCCGGGTGCCCGCGGACCTCCGGCTCATAACGGCCATCGAACTCAGGGCCGACGAGTCCATGCTCACCGGGGAATCCATTCCGGCAGAAAAGATTACGTCCGTCATCCCGGAGGAAAATCTCACCCCCGGGGACCAGAGAAACATGGCCTTTATGGGGGCCGCGGTGGTGAACGGCAGGGCCAAAGGGGTAGCGGTGGCCACGGGGTCCAGGACGGTCCTGGGCCGGATCGCCAGGGACGTCCAGGAACTCGGGGTGACGAAGGCTCCCCTTCAGGAGAAGATTGACCGGTTTGCCCATACCATCGGCATCATCGTCCTGGTTGCCTCCTCATTGCTCTTTCTCATCGGCATCCTGGTGGGTGAAAGCGCCAAGGATATGTTCATGACCGCGGTGGCGGCGGCGGTGGCCGCGATCCCCGAGGGCCTGCCCATCGTCGTGACCATCACCCTGGCCATCGGCGTGGCCCGCATGGCCCAGCAAAACGCCATCATCCGCAAACTGCCGGCGGTGGAGACTTTGGGCAGCACCACCGTGATCTGCTCCGACAAAACTGGCACTCTTACCAAAAACGAAATGACCGTGCAGCGGGTCTATGACGGCGGCCATATCTACGAGCTTACCGGCAGCGGCTACGAACCCCGGGGCGACATCCTGGAAGAGGGACGGCACATCAAACCTGCCGCCGATGCCGACCTGCTCATGCTTTTCCGGATCGGGCTCCTGTGCAACGAATCCGATATTTACCTGGAGGACGAACAGTATAAGGTGAACGGAGACCCCACCGAAGGCGCCCTGATCGTCTCCGCCATGAAGGCGGGGTTGAGCCCTGAAGGGGAGCGGGAGCGGTATCCGCAGCTGTTCATCATTCCTTTTGAGTCCGACCGCGGTTATATGGCCACCCTCCACCAGCAAGGGGACCGCAACCTGTTGTTTGTCAAGGGCGCGCCGGAAAAGCTTTTGGAAATCTGCGAAAAGTGTCGGCTGGATGCCTGGGAGGGAGTTCCCCGGGTGGCCGACCACTTTGCCCGGGAGGGCTTGCGGGTGTTGGGCATGGCCTACAAGGAAACCCCCGCCCGGCAGACGGAAATCACCATGGCCGACCTGAAAACCGGGCTGATCTTCGCCGGGCTGCAGGGGATGATTGATCCGCCGCGGCCCGAGGCTATAGACGCGGTGTCCGGCTGCAAGAAGGCGGGCATCCGGGTGGTGATGATCACCGGGGATCACGCGGTCACTGCCGAAGCCATCGCCAAAAAACTGGGCATTGAGGAAGAAGAAGAGATCATCGAAGACCTGGCGGCCAAACCGACGGAAGCCATGACTGATGAAGAACTTTTTACCGTCACCAGGGAGATGGCCAATGTCCTGGCCCTCCGCTCCGGCCTTGATGGCCGGACGTCTTCAAGCCTCACCGGCAAACACATTCAGGCTATGAGCGACATGGAGTTCTTTGCTTTCACCAAAGAAGTCCTCGCGGCGCTGGTCAAACGATCGGGTCCTGAGGGCGCGGTGCGCAAGGTGCTGGCCGGCAAGGAACTGGAGACCATGAGTGACACGGCTCTTTTCCACCTTGTGCAGAAAGTCTCGGTCTACGCCCGGGTCGCTCCCCATCATAAGCTTCGCATCACCCAGCAATTGCTCAAACATGGAGAGATTGTCGCCATGACCGGGGACGGGGTGAACGACGCCCCGGCGCTAAAAGCGGCCCACATCGGGGTGGCCATGGGCAAAACCGGCACCGATGTAGCCAAGGAGGCCTCGGACATGGTCATTGCCGATGATAATTTCGCGAGCATTTACCAGGCTGTGGGGCTGGGGCGGATCGTTTTTGACAATATCCGCAAGGTTACTTTTTTCCTGATCCCCACCGGCATCGCCGCCATCATCTCCATCCTGGCCACCGTGATGTTGGGGCTGCCCCTGCCTTACCTGCCCGCCCAACTCCTGTGGATCAACCTGGTGACCAACGGCCTCCAGGATGTGGCCCTGGCCTTTGAGCCGGGGGAGAAGGATGTTCTGGACCGGCCTCCCCGGCATCCCCAGGAAGGCATCATGTCCAGTCTGCTCATCCAACGCACCATCCTCGTGGCCCTCTTGATTTCCGCCGGAGTGGTCTATGCATTCATCCACGCCCTGAAAATGGGAGCTTCCCTGGAGAAGGCCCGGACCATCGCCGTCACCACCATGGTCTTTTTCCAGTTCTTCCAGGCATTTAACAGCCGGTCCGAGTTACAGTCCCTCTTCCGTATGAACCCCCTGGGCAATCCCTTCCTCTTTTTCGGCACCATAGCCGCGTTCCTCGCCCACCTGGC
>DYJG01000375.1 GCA_020723225.1 Desulfobacca acetoxidans
ATTCTCCGAGGGGGTAGGGATCCTTGGGTTGGGCCCCAACCGTGTATACCGCGCCCAAAAGCATCGCCGCCACTGCCAGATAACAAAGAACTCTTTTGGTGCCCATCATTTTGTCCTTTCCTTTTGGTTTTATATTGTTGCGTGTTTCTTATAAGCCTTCTTATCGGTAAATCGGTGATCCAGTTTAAAAGAAATGGCCTTAAAAAAAAACAGGCGCAGAGATTTTTTTGGAGTTAGTTGCGGTCTGCCGCCAATCGGGTCCCGGTTACCTCATCTCGATGCTGAAACCCTGGGGGCCGATGGTCAGTTGCACTCCCTGGGTGGTGGAGAAAAGGTCGATGATCACCCCTTTCTGGTTCTGCATGGTCTGGCCGGCCACGCCTCCGGCCACCGTCACCCCGGCGCCTACCGCCACGTAATTGCCTGGAAAATCCGCCACGTTATTTAGGTTATAGACCGTGCCCACGGCCCGGGCCTTGGAGATGCCCACGTCCCCCACGGAGAGGCCATTGATTTTAAAAGGATAGCGCTGGCCCGCGTAGGACAGGGTGCCCGAGCCCCAACTGACGCCCACTCCCGCGGCCACGCCGGTGACCTCGATGGACACCGTGCCCCGGGGCGGATACGGTTCCTGGCCGGGACCGGACGTAGCGGCCAGGAGGACAACGGCCAGAACGGCTAAGGTTAAAAGAATCCTTGGCGCTCGCATCTCTCACCCCTTTCTTGGAGGAAGATTTTTCAGGAATCTTATTCAAATTAACACCGTTTATCGGGATGTCAAGGTGAAGCGCGGTCTGCTAAAAAAAGTTGTCAGTGGCCAGTGGCCAGTGGCCAATAAAAAATCTATGCATGTTGAGGGCTTACTCCTTTCCCCCCGCTCATGGGGCACCCTTCCCCCCTTTCTTTTCATGTTTGACGGATGCGCCCCGGGCCAATGAATGACTGCTAAGAATTTTTTAAGGATGATCGATCGAGGAATTATAGCATTTGCCAAAAGTTTCTTCCTTTTATTCCCTCTCCCCCCAGGGGGGGTGAGAGGGTTAGGGTGAGGAGGGGGTTGGAAAAAACTTTTGGCAACGAATATAAATCAGGCTGCACCAGGGCTGAGGTATTGCAAGGGGTAAAGCGGATGACGATATTGTCGGAAATAACTTTCTCCAAAGGAGCAAAAAAATTGGATCTCGATAATTTGACCCTGCCCCAATTGATTGCGGCAGTGCGGCAGGCCGCGCAACAATGCCAGTGCGAAGGGACACGGGAAACCGTTTTCACCGCCCGGGGCCGGGATAACATCGTTCCTTGCCTCCAGTGCGAACCCCATTACCAAATCCTGGAGCACCTGGAGGCTGCGTTGGCAATGCTGCGGAAGCTTTAGCATGGAAAACGGGCACAGGCGGGGCGCCTGTGCCCGTTAAGGTTATCTTCTGGCCTTTTCCCCTAAGCTCAGCCGGCTTACCGGCTCGTAGTAGGCCACGCCGTTGCCCCACCAGGTCAGTTTATAGTGCCTGCCCTTCCAGTCCACGTGGGGACGCACCCAAAGAATGAGGCGTTCCACCAGCCGGCCGTGCAAGGGATGGGGCAGAACCGCGGTCACCAACTGCACCGGCTCATCCACCGCCTCCGTATATGGGTCAACGTGGTAATGCTGCATGCTCATCCGCAAATTTCTCCTTCAAATCTTTAACACCCGTCTCTAAATAATATAACCTGCCCGGAGAAATTTGCCAGTTCTTGGCCGCCGGGCCGGTCGTTGCTTGTCAGAAATAAGGAAGCCGCTTATAATGCGGTTTTTGGTTTTTCGTTTTTCGAACAATTTGCAAATTGATTATTTAATAATAAGTCTCTCTGCGAATGCTCTGCGTCCTCTGCGTCTCTGCGGTGAAAAAGGATAAATTCACCGTAGAGACGCAGAGGACGCAGAGAAAAGATTTCCAGGAGGGAAATCTTGGTGATTAAAATCCTTCTGTCCCTCTGGCTGCTGGTCAGTCTGGCAAGCCCCGTCCCGGCCCAGGAATCCCCGGGCACCCCCGCGGTGGAACCCAAGACCGGCATCTCTTTTCCTCAGACCCTGGGGCCTCTTGCCAGGACGGGGATGAAGAGATACGACCCTCCGGAAATGGGAATCAGTTACCGCTACGCGGGCCACCCCTTGCCCATCGCTGATATTTATATTTATGACAACGGCTTGAAGTACCTGGGCACCGGCCTCAGCCAAATGGTGCGCACCCATTTCGAGGAGGTGAAATCCGAAATTTCGCTCATGGGAAAGTCCGGCAACTACCGGGACGTGAAGAAAATCTCCGAAGGGGAAACCTACCTGCCTCCGGGGAACCGCAAACTTCCCGCGCTCAGCGCCACCTTCACCTTCAGCATCCCCCCGGGGAAAGGCGTGGCCTACACCGGGGTGAGAACTTCCCATATTCTCCTCACGGCTTACAAAGGCCAGTTCCTCAAGATTCAGTTCACCTATCCCCAAGATCAGGAAAAGGAAGGAAAGAAGGCCTGGCAGCAGTTTTTGGCTGATTTCGGCAAGGCGATCAGCGGCCAGAAAAATATAAATAACAAGAACGATAAAGCCTCCAAAAAGAAGAATAACAAGTCCAGAATGGCCGGGCGGTGAGGGCAGTCTTTGGTGGCCCAGGCTTTCCAGCCTGGCCTCTTGGGCACAGCCTGGAAAGGCTGTGCCACCGATTAAAACTGGTGGATAATTGTAAGCATGCGGCGGCTGACGAATTTTCCGGAAATTTGCCCGGAAAACGGCTATGATATAATAATAATTATCGACAGTTATTATTTGCAGAGCCGCCATGGTTAGAATCCAGGTTTATTTAACGGCAGAGCAGCGGGAGGCGCTCCGGGAACTGGGCCAGCAGACCGGCCAAACGCGGAGCGCGCTGATTCGCCGGGCTGTCGATGGTTTTATTGGAAGGTTTAAACCTTCGGACCTCCAAAAGCGCCGGGCGGCGCTGGAGCAGGTCCATGGCATCTGGAAAGATAGGGATGACCTCCCTGATTTCCAGGCTTTGAGAAGGGAATTTGACCGCAACTTGAAATAATTATGGCCTACGATTGTCTTCGCATATACCCCGTAGGGGCGAACCTTGTGTTCGCCCTGGCGGTGGCAATTATGTAAGTTGATCAATGGGATAACCTCAAAATACAACTGTCCAGGACGCTGATAAATTGAGACCTCTGCAAAAGCCCTTCTTTTGTCATTCTGAACGGAGCGAAGCGCAGTGAAGAATCTGGTTTCTTGGCGATCGAGGTTTCCAATCTGCTTGTAATAATCGGGACTGCGAGGAAAACCCTTGCCGCCAAATACGAGATTCTTCGGTCGCTCCGCTCCCTCAGAATGACAAGTGGGGGGACTTTCGCAGAGGTCTCAAATGGGGATGCTTAAATCGACTGAAAAGAAGCGGCGCTCCAT
>DYJG01000376.1 GCA_020723225.1 Desulfobacca acetoxidans
CGTCACCGAAACCTAAGACGCTCCTCGCTCTGGACAAAAAAACGCCGGTCTGGAAACGGGCCGGCGTTTTTTTATTTGCATTACTTCTTCAACGGATTCACCAAATGCACCGGCACCGGGGACTTGGCGATCACCTTTTTGGCCACGCTGCCGAATTCGGCGCTGATGTGGTCCACGTTCTCCGCGCCCCGGCCGTGGGTGGAGATGACCACCATATCCGCCTTCTCCTTTTCAATGGCCTTCATGATTTCCGTGGCCGCGTCCCCCTGGACCAGCCGGACTTCGATGGCCGGACAGGCCTTCAGCTCCTTTTGGCAGACGCTCTCCAGCTTTTTCTTGGCATGCTCCGTTTCCCATTTCTGGAAATGTTGCAGGTATTCCGGGGTGGGCTCCCCGTAGGCCCCGAAATGGCTCATCAAATCCGTTCCCACGTAAAGCAGGATGACTTTGGCCTGATACTTCTCCGCCAGTGATTCCACGTTTTTCGCTGCTTTGATCGAATTCTTGGACAGGTCCGTGGGCCACAGGATAGTGCGCACTTCCATGGGTAGATTCCTCCTCGCTGAATGTGCCCCTAATTATAAGCACGCCTGTTTAGGGAGGAAAGGGTTTTTGGATTTTCTTCTTTATTTTCTTAAGGCCGGTTGCCTGCCAAAACGGTGGCGGGTAGGCGGATGCGGCAGGCCGGTTGGTATGGGTCAAGCAATCCCTTAAATTTTTTGATTTGCCCTAACAATTATAAATGATTAACTGAAATAATGAGGCTTGAGTCGATCCAGGCCTTCAATTCATTCGATACCAATTCGCAGGCAAAAGGCGTTAAATCGTAGGGGCGAACCTTGTGTTCGCCCTGGACGTTCGGGGCGAACACAAGGTTCGCTACAAAAACCGCCGTTTGGCGGCGAATTTGGTATAAGGACCCCTTTTGACCAACGGCTCCAGATTGCACCGTTGCTTTTCTTCCCTGATCGCCGCCATTTTCCGGGGCGCCTGGCCCATCATCATCTTCACCCTGATCATCGGCGGCCTGGCCGTCTATTATTCCTATTATCATCTGGAGATGGTGACCAGCAGGGACGTGTTGGTGTCCTCCGACCAGCGCCTCATCCGGCTGAGCAAGGAAATCGACAGGCAGTTCGGTTCCCGGGACAACCTGGTGGTGGTGGTGGAGAATACCGACCGGACCCGCTCCATTCGCTTTGTCGAGGCCCTGGCCCAGGAACTGCGCCGTGATCCCGAAACCTTCCGGGAGATCTTCTACCGGGTCGATCCCGAGAAATTTAAAAAATGGGGCCTGCTCTATGTGGAGCAGCAGCAATTGGAGGATTTCCGGAAGAAACTCCTGGACCATCGCCGGGAATTGGCGGCCATGGCCGCTGACCCCCGGCTGCTCCGCTTTTTCCAGGTGGTGAATGAAGAGATCACCCGGGCGGCCATCGGCGAAATCTTCACCGGTTTTCTGGAAGAGAAGCCGGAGAAAGAAAAAATCCCCAATCTGGGGTTTTTGCAGGCCACCCTCAGGGAAATGGACCTGGCCCTCTCCGGAGGCCAGACCTACACCTCCCCATTGAAAAGCATCTTTCCCGGCGGCATCACCGATCTCAGCCAGGAAGGCTACTTTCTCACGGAGAATGACAGGTATCTGATATTCCTGGTGACCTCCCAGGAAGACGGCTATACCGTGACCTCCAAAGGCTTGCAGCAACTGCGGCAGGCGGTGGAAAAAGTGAAGGCCGGCTTCCCGGGCCTCCGGGTGGGAGTAACCGGCCCCGGGGCCCTGGAAGCTGACGAAATGGCCAGCGCCATGGCCGACGTGGGACTTGCCTCCTGGTTATCCCTGGTGTGCCAGATGCTGTTGATAACCCTGTTTTTCCGGAGTGTGAAAAGAGCCCTGGTGCAAGGCCTGGTCCTTTTTATGGGGTTGTGCTGGACCTTCGGGGTGGCCACCCTGGTGGTGGGGCATCTGAATATCCTCTCCATCGTTTTCGGCCCCCTGTTGTTGGGGATCGCGGTGGATTTCGGCATCCATTGGTACTCCCGTCTGGAGGAGGAACAGGACCCCCGGCCCCGGGCCACCGTGGAGAACTGGCGCTGCACCATGCGCCAGGCGACTCCCGGCATCCTATACGCCGCCCTCACCGCCGCGGTTTCGGTCTTCCCCCTGGTCTTCACCGGTTTCAAAGGCCTGGCAGAACTGGGCCTGATCATTACCCTGGGTATTTCCCTGCACATCTTTCTCTCTCTGGTGTTTCTGCCGGCCCTGGCCGTGGTCACCGAAAGATGCTCTACCGCCCCGGAGAACGGATTCGAAGCGGAATGCGCCGGGAAACCCCAGCCTTTTCTGGCCATCAGGTGGCGCCATCCCCGGGTCATCGTGCTCCTGGGCGTGCTGGTCACCATCGTGGGCGGCATCAGCCTCATGCACGTCCCCTTCGACCTCAACCCCTTGCATCTGCAAAATCCCCAGACCGAATCGGTGGTCTGGGAAATGAAGCTGATCCAGGAGTCCAAATACTCCACCACCTACGGCACCATGATGGTCATTGGGTTCACGGAGCTGCCGGAGACCATCGAGGCCTTAAAAAAGCTGGACACCGTCTCCCAGGTGGAATCCATCCTCTCCTTCCTGCCGGCCCAGGTGGAGGCCAAACAGCGCCAGCTCAAGGAATTGGGGCCCGTGATCCAGGGGGTGAATTTTCTCTCGGCCCCGCCGACTCCTTCGAACCCGGCGGATTTGACCCCCATTCTGGGGCGCATCCATTTCAAGCTGTCCAGGGCTGAAGAAACCGACTGGGCCCCGGAGGACCGGCCCACCCGGGAGCAGTTGAACGAAGTAAACCGTCTCCTCATGAAACTGATTGTCCTCTTTACCTCCCCGGGCGATTCCGAGGTTAAACCGCGGCTGGCCGGGTTCGAGAAGAAGTTTTTGGCGGACCTGCGGGATAATTGGAAACTGCTGCAAGAGAACCTGAAATGGGCCGGACAGCCTCCGGTTATTCAAGACTTGCCCTGGGATGTTCGGGATCGGTTTATCAGCAACCAGGGAACCTATCTGGTCCGGATCTTTCCCTCCCAGGACATTTGGAATCCCCAGCCCTTGGCGCGTTTCGTGGAGGACTTGCGCCGCGTCGACCCGGAGGTGGTGGGGGACCCGGTTCTCCTCCATGCCTTCACCCGGGATTTTCGCAACGCCTGCCTCTGGGCCGCGGGCATGGCCCTGCTGGGCATCGCCATCTTGATCTTTTTCCTGCTGCGCAGCCTGAAATTGATGCTCCTGGCCCTGATCCCCCTGCTGGTGGGAACCGCCTTGACCGTGAGCATGATGTGGCTTCTGGACGTGCCCTTCAATCAGGCCAACGTGCTGTTTCTCCCCTTGATTCTGGGAGAAGGAGTGGAATACGGCATCATCAT
>DYJG01000377.1 GCA_020723225.1 Desulfobacca acetoxidans
ATTTTTTCGGCGTCAATCCCGTGCCGGGGTCCGATCTGATCATCAAGCTCACTGCCGAGAAAGACGAGGAGATCAAATTGTCCGTCAAGGGGAGGGTCGGCCCCTTCTGGATGACGGTGAAGCAGTACGAAGTCACCGGCGCCCCGTTTATCTATAAGATTCATGCCAGCAAGCCCGTTAAAGATATCGTCTCCGGAGTGGTAGCCCAGGAACTGGAATTGGGCTACCCGGCCATCCGCCACAAGATGAAAATGCATCTCAGCAGCGGCGCGGCGGCCGCGGACGACGGCGATAAGGTCTTTCAAGGCATGCTCAAGATCAAGGAAGAGGCCAACCTCTATAACATCGTGGAAGACCCGGCCCGCCTCCAGGTGGCGGAAGGCAAGCTCTTCAAACACTATTTCCGCTTTCCCCCCGCGGCCACCGAAGGCCGCTACCAGGTGGAGTCCTTCTGTTTCTCCAAAGGCGAGCTGGTGGGTTACGGCAAGGATATCATCGAGATCAAAAAAGTCGGCCTGGAGAACTGGCTGACCCAAACCTCTCAGAACCAGCCGGTATTTTTCGGCATCCTGGCGGTGGTCATCGCCGTGGCTGCGGGTTTGCTGGTGGGGGTCATCTTCGGTAAAGGAGGACATCATTAATGGCCGAAGTTAACGGCAAACCCATCGTGGTGGCCATCGACGGCTCGGCTCCGGGCTGGGAAGCCATGGAGACCGCTTTGTACCTGGCCGGCCTGCTCAAACGGCCGGTGGATGTCCTCTTTGTCATTCAACTGCGCAAGGCCGGCTACTTTGCCTTTATCGACCGGCACCTCCAGGAGGAGGCCGAAGTTTACTCCAAGAAGCTTTTGGCCGAGGCCGAGGACCGGGGCAAAAAAGCCGGGGTGGAAGTGCGCACCCACCTGTTGGAAAGCGAGAAAGACATCTCCGAGGCCATCATTACCTATCTGGAGGAGTCCGAGCCCGTGAAATTCCTGGTCTTGGGCACCCACGGCCATGGCTTCATCGGCCGCCACATCCTGGGCTCCACCACGGAGCGGGTGATCCGGGAAGTGGCCCATCGCAGCCTGCCCGTGCCGGTGCTGGTGGTGCCGGCCACGGCCCAGGAATAGTAAAACATCGGGGACGTCCGCCAACCGCGGCCCCAATTTTTCCTTTGCACTAAAAGGCAATCCTCAAGGGTTGCCTTTTTCTTTTTAAAGCGGTAGCACAGCCTTTCCAGGCTGTGCTGAAAAGCCTGAAAATCAACTACTTCCTGACTTGTGAGTGATGCTCGGCCCCTTCGAGGGGGACAGCGTCTTTGGCCCCTTGCGTCTCCTCTCCGGCATTCCTATCTTTTCAACGGATGGCACTTCCTTTAAATTATGACGCTTATGACCAGGATTGTTGTGTTCCTCATCTTCGGCATCCTGCTGCTGACAGGCGGCAATAATCTAACCTATGGAGATCCGGCGATGAAACTCACCTCCCCCGCTTTCACCGACGGCGGGAAGATTCCCCTCCCCCATGTCATGCCCGGCGCGGGAGGGAAGAATGTCTCCCTGCCCCTGAACTGGTCGGACGCCCCGGCGGGCGTCAAATCCTTTGCCCTCTCCATGGTGGATCCCCATCCGGTGGCCCGCAACTGGGTCCACTGGCTGGCGGCCGATATTTCCCCTGAGGTTAACTCCCTGGCCGCAGGCGCCTCGGGAAAAAATATGCCAAAGGGGGCCCAGGAATTCCAAAACTCCTTCGGCGCCCCGGGCTACGGCGGGCCGCAGCCTCCCCCGGGCACCGGCGACCACCCCTACGTGGTCACCATCTATGCCCTCAGCGTATCCCGCCTGGACCTGGGCGGCCATCCCACCCTGGCTGCCTTCCAGAAGGCCCTGGAAGGCAAAATCCTGGCCTCGGCCACCATCACCGGCTACTTCGGCCGGTGAGGGGAAAGGATTCACCACAGAGACACAGAGAGCACAGAGAATCACAGAGGAAAAGCGATTACTTATGTCTCGGCAAAGCCGAGACATAAGTAATGGATTTGCTCTGTGAACCTCTGTGTCCTCTGTGCCTCTGTGGTGAAATCTTTTTTTACCCCCCCTTCCCTCCTCCCAGCCCCGCAGTACCTGTAAATTCCAGTTTACAACGCCCTCCAGATAATTTATAAAAAATTGATAACATTTGGTTAAAATGGTAGCCATGAGCACTGGAATCGAGAAGCCTTTGCCCAAGGGGATGCCCAACTGCTTAAAGAAAAGGCGTCTTCTGAACGAAAAAGAATTAAGCCCCGATCTTTGCCGGGACTATGGAGAAAAATTTCTGGCCCTGGGCTGGCGGGAAGACGCCCTGGAGTTCTTTCTCAAAGGCAAGTATCAGGAAGGCGTGGAAAAGATCAAGGCCCATTGTCTGGAAAGCGGCGACGCCTACCTGTTGGGCCGGATCGTCAAACAGGGCGACCCGGAACTTTGGCGCCGGGTGGCCGAAAAGGCCCTGGAACTGGGCAAGCTGCAATTCGCCCGCCGGGCCCTGGAGATGGCCGGGGAGAAAGAAAAGGCCGCTGCCCTGTTTTCCTCGCCTGCCGGAGAGGAGACTCTCCATTAACTTTTAGTCATGGCAACCTTGGAAGACTACCGCATTTTAGGGGTTTCCCCCCGGGCCACCTGGGAGGAAATCCAGCGCCGTTACCGGGCCCTGGCCTGGCAGTACCACCCTGACCACCACCCTGAAAATCCGGACGCTGCGGCCCAATTTCGCCGCCTGGCGGAGGCCTATGACGCCCTGCGCCAGGTCAGGAACAAACCCCGGGCCGCGGCCCAGAAATATGTGCGGCCCCGGTTCCGCAACAAGCAACAGATATTTGAAGAATTTTTCGGGATCGAACGCCCCGGCTCCCCTTTGCAGCAATCCTCCGGAGCCGATTTTCGTTATGATTTGCAGATTCCCTTCCTGGCCGCCATCCTGGGCCTGGAAACCGATATCCAGGTACCCCGGGACATAAGCTGCCGGCACTGCCGCAGCACCGGGACGGTCCCGGGCAGCGGCCGTCAGGAATGCCCCGATTGCCAGGGCCGGGGCCGCAAGGGAGGCCCCGGGCTGCTGCGGTTCGGCCCTCTGTGCGGACGCTGCCAGGGGCGGGGCACCACCGCCATCCAGGCCTGCCCCCATTGCCACGGGGAGGGCTACTTGTGGCGGAACACCCGCTACCGTCTGCGCATTCCCCCTGGAACCGCGGACGGCGCCCGGCTGCACCTTGCCGGGGGAGGCGGCCAGGGCTTTCAGAATGGACCGCCGGGAAATCTGGAAGTGATCATCCACGTGGAGTCCCATTTTTTCTTTTCCCGGGTGGGCAACGACCTCCATTGCCGGTTGCCCGTATCCTTTGCCCAGGCCGCGTTGGGGGGCCAGGTGAGCGTCCCATCCCTGGAC
>DYJG01000378.1:0-2880 GCA_020723225.1 Desulfobacca acetoxidans
TTTTTCACCGCAGAGACGCAGAGGACGCAGAGAAAGCGCAGAGAGAATTAGGATCGGCTATTCATTTGGCAAAAGCCTCAGTTGATTCCCCTTTTCCCCTCTTCCCCTTTTTCCCTTTTTCCCCCTTCTTTTATAGGAGGACAGATGAACCCTGACGCATCTCATGCCGATCCCCAGGTGATTGCCG
This sequence comes from Desulfobacca acetoxidans, assembly GCA_020723225.1. Classification (GTDB taxonomy): domain Bacteria; phylum Desulfobacterota; class Desulfobaccia; order Desulfobaccales; family 0-14-0-80-60-11; genus SURF-52. The sequence goes on from DYJG01000378.1 coordinate 188, forward strand.
ACATCATCAAAAACTATAAGGTGGTGGCGGTGGTGGGGCTGTCTCCCAAGCCGGAGCGCCCCAGCTACCGGGTGGCCGAGTACCTGAAGCAGCACGGCTACCGCATCGTGCCCGTCAATCCCGGCCAAAAGGAGATCCTGGGGGAGAAGTGCTACCCCAGCCTGAAGGACATCCCCTTCCCCGTGGACGTGGTGGACATCTTCCGGAACGTGGAGGCTATCCCCGGCATCGTGGCCGAAGCCATCGAGAAAGGTGCCAAGGCGGTGTGGATGCAACTCGACCTGGTGGAGCCGGAGTCCGCCCAAAAAGCCCGGGACGCGGGGCTTCAGGTGGTCATGGACCGCTGCCTGAAAGTGGAGCACGCCAATCTGACGAGTCGTTAATATTCAAAGTTGTCAGTGGCCAGTGGTCAGTGGCCAGCAAAATCAACAACTTACCCTCGTTCCCAAGCTCCGCCTTATTCTGCCCTGAAAAGTTCTGGTTACCTGGTGGCACAGGCGTCTCGCCTGTGCGGTACTGTGGCGGGCGAGACGCCCGCCCTACGCGCTTTTCATGGTTTACGGGTGAGCCAAAGGCTCATGTTCAACTGCTTGGACACCACTTTTTTCTCCTCTCCCCCCGCCCCGATAATACCCATACTACCCTGCCGCTGACTGGCGGGGGGAGAGGGTAGGGTGAGGGGGGCAGAAAACCCCATACCAAGCCAGGCAAAGTTTGCTGCCTGGCTTTTTCTTTGATATGGTAGTGACCAACTGAAATCAGACCTCTTGGCAGAGGCATTTATGGAGAATCTGCTTCCCAGTCTCATCGTGGGCGCGCTGGCCGGGTTCCTAGGCGCGGTGATCGGCAGCAAGGCCATGTCCTACGCCCATTACCGCTACGCCCAGAAGCGCGACTTTGAAACCAAAAGCAACCGGATGATCAACCTCTTCATCGCCCTGAACGCGGAATTGACCTCCATCTGGGAAAGATACATGGAGGTGGTGGGAGGCGACCTGGAGCAGGTCCAGAAACCGGACGAACTGCCCTTCACCGTGCTTTTTACCGCCGGCAACAACTACTTCAGCGTCTATGACAACTCCGCCCAATTCCTGGGGGCCCTGGAGCCGGAAGCAGGCAAGAAGATCATTGAAACTTACGTCAACCTCAAGTCCCTGCTGGACGAACTCCAGAACTACAATGTCATGTCCCAGAAACACCGGGATGTGCGCCTGGGGGCCAACCTCAACTTATACGAAGTCAACCAGGTCCGGGAGGAACTGGACAGCTTCTTCAAGCTCCTGAAAAAACGGCACGCCCAGGTGAAGGGCCAGGTCCTCCTGACCCTGGAAATGTTGAAGGAATTCCTCTCCTTGGCCGAACAGAGCCGGACTACCGTAAAAATCAAAGTTTGATTGTAGTTCTCGAAAATTGATTTCGCTTGGAGATGATGGGGGAATTTAAAAGGGGTAAAAAGGGGAAGAGGGGAAAAGGGGAAGGGGGTTGGTTTAAGACAATAAACTCTTTTTTTCTTTTACTCTTCGCCTTTTCCCCTTTTTCCCTTTTCCCCCAAGTTAACCTCTATTTCACCATCAAGAAACCTTTCGCCCAAAACAGGGGAAGCCCATGTTGGCGCGTGTAAAAAGCGGCGCCTTAAAGGGAGTAGACGCCTACCTGGTGGAGGTTGAGGTGGACCTCTCTCCGGGGGATTCCAAGGTTTTTACCGTGGGCCTGCCGGAGGTGGCGGTCCGGGAGAGCAAGGACCGGGTGCGCGCGGCCCTGCGCAATTCCGGCTACCGATTCCCCCGGGGGCGCATCACCATCAACCTGGCCCCCGCGGACGTGCGCAAGGAAGGCACCGGCTTCGATCTGCCGGTGGCCCTGGGCCTGCTGGCGGCCCAAAGGGTGGTGCCGTCGGAGTCTTTGGGAAATTACCTTATCTTCGGCGAGCTCTCCCTGGACGGCAGCCTGAAGCCCACCCGGGGGGTGCTCTCCATGGCCCTGGCCACCCGGGAGGCGAAGCTGGCCCTCATCCTCCCCCGGGAGAACGCCCGGGAAGCGGGAGTGGTTCAGGGGATCGACGTCTATCCCGCGGACAACTTGGCCCAGGTGGTGGAGTTCCTGGCGGGCCGGGAAGTCCTGACCCCGGCCCCGCCCCCGGAGCCTGAGGCTTATGCCTGGGACCCCGCGGAGGACCTGGATTTTAAGGAAGTCAAAGGCCAGGAGCCGGTGAAACGGGCGCTCCTCATCGCCGCGGCCGGCGCCCACAACGTCCTGATGGTGGGCCCTCCCGGCGCGGGCAAGACCATGTTGGCGCGGCGTCTGCCCAGCATCCTCCCGCCCCTGGGGTTTGAAGAGGCCCTGGAAACCTCCAAGGTCTACAGCATCATGGGCCTGCTGCCCCGGGATAAGGCCCTGGTCACCACCCGGCCGTTCCGATCCCCCCACCATACCATTTCCGACGCCGGGTTAATCGGCGGCGGCACCACGCCCCGGCCCGGGGAGGTGAGCCTGGCCCATTACGGGGTGCTTTTTCTGGATGAGCTTCCCGAATTCAAGCGCTCCACCCTGGAAGTCCTGCGCCAGCCTCTGGAGGAGGGGAGGGTGACCATCTCCCGGGCGGCCACTTCTTTAACTTATCCGGCCCGGTTCATGCTGGTGGCGGCCATGAATCCCTGTCCCTGCGGTTACTACGGCGACCCCAGACGGCCCTG
>DYJG01000378.1:2890-3400 GCA_020723225.1 Desulfobacca acetoxidans
AATCCCTGAGATTGCGTTGCCCAGATGCCGTCAATTCAGAAGATGAAGGCAGGTAGCAGAGGTTGATGGCGAGGTCGTCTTGGCCGATAACGATGTTTTGGGTGATGGATTCGATGATTTTGCGTTTCTCTTCAGAGGTGAGGGTATCCCAGCGGGAGTAAAGGTCTTTGGCTTCATGGAGGATTTGATCACTGGAGAGGTATTGAATTTTTAGGAAGTCTATTTCCCCTTGTAACTCCGGTATCTGATTTTCTATCTGTTTGGTTCTTTCTTCCAAAGGTTTATGCTTCTTTCCAAAGCCTTCCATGGAAATCTTGTCATCCAGGTAAAGGCGAAGAATCCGGTCCATTTCCCGTTCCAATCTCTGAGCTTCCTCTGAGAGGGATTTGATCAGTTCTTCCTTTTCCCTGATGACATGATCGGCTTTATCCAGATACCCGGTGATCTCCTGGGGTGAAAAGAAAAAAGTTTTCAGTTGATGGTGGAAGATTTCCTCCAAATCCATGGTAC
>DYJG01000379.1 GCA_020723225.1 Desulfobacca acetoxidans
CTGGTCAGCTGCGACGTTGCCGGCCGGGTGGTCCAGGCCCGGGGCGTGGAGGCCGCGTCCCGGGACAGCGGGCAACCATTGGCGGCCGACGCCTCCGCGACCCAGGCCCAACGCAAGTGGGCCTGGCTGGCCAATCCCGCCGCGGCAGCGGAGGCCCTGGAGTACGGCCTCCCCAGCGTCTCCATCGTCAGGGTGGCCCCCTTTGTCAGGACCAGGTGGTCTCAAGAGACGGTCGGCGGCCAGGCCTGTTACAATTACTACACGCCTCCTTATGCTGCCGGCACCGCCGCCAACTATCCCAGCGGCTGCGTGGCCACCGCCATGGGCCAACTCATGCGCTACTTTCAGTGGCCCCAGACGGGAGTGGGAACCGGCTCTTACACTATTTATGTGAACGGCAGCGCTGACAGCACCAACTTGCGGGGCGGCAACGGCGGCGGCGGGGCTTATGCCTGGGCCGACATGCCCTTCGTGCCCAGTGCCCCCACAGTCGCCCAGCGCCAGGCCATCGGCGCCCTGCTTCATGACGCCGGGGCGGCGGTGAACATGTGGTATTACGCCGATGGTTCGGCGTCCGATACCCTGGCTGCCGCCACGGCTTTTACCGGCCCGTTTAAGTACAGCAACGCCAGATCCGGCTATACTGGACCCACCTCGAACCTGCCTGTGGCCGACCGCAACCGGATGGTCAATCCCAACTTGCATGCCAGGAATCCCATTCTCTTAGGCATCACCGGGACCTCAGGCGGCCACGCCATCGTCTGCGACGGCTACGGCCTCCAGGCGGGCACTACTTATCACCACCTTAATATGGGTTGGGCCGGCTTCGACGACGCCTGGTACAATCTGCCCAACATCGACAGTTCCCCTCCCTTTACCTCCGTCTATAAGTGCGTTTATAACGTATATAGAACCGGCACCGGGGAAATCATCGCCGGCCGGGTCACGGACAGCAGCGGCCGGGCCGTCAGCGGGGCCCTGGTGAGGGCCACCCGGTCCGGCAGCTCCTTCGCCCGCTCCGACACCACCGATGCCAAGGGCGTTTATGCCCTGACCAGGATGCCTTCCGCCTCCCGCTATACGGTGCGCGTCACCAAAGCCGGTTATACTTTTGCCAATAAAGGCGCCAACACGGGCACCAGTGTCAATGGCACGTGGTCCAGCCCCTCCACCACCTGCGGCAACGTCTGGAACCTGAATTTTAAGGCTACCGCGCCCTAGTGTGATGATTCCTTTATTTGGGGTATTTTTTTTCTAATAGCCATAACTCCCCCTCTAAAAAAAAAGGGGGAGTTATTTTTTGACCAAATAACCCTCTTAGTGTAAGTAAAATCAACCCCGGCAATCGGCCATCTGCACTGGGGCTGCCGTGCCCCGGCAAAACGGCCAGGGGGTTCGATGCGCCATTTGAGGAAAGCGATTTCCACTTGCAGGATACTTTTAAGGAATGGGGAACAACCATATGGGTAGATCATTAGACCGTGTCCCGGTCCGACTGGCGATAAACTTGCTGCTAATCATCCTGTTATCGGCCGCCGGCGCCTGGGCCAGGCCCACTACCCCGGAAGAGGCCGGGAATGTGGTCGCCAACTGGCTCGGCCTGGAGGCCCGGCCCCTGGGCGCCGGCCTGGGCCCCCAGGTTAAGCAGATCCGGAGTTTTCCCGGCCCGGACGGCGCCACCGCCTATTATGTGGTCTACCTGAATCCCGCGGGGTTGGTCTTCGTGCCCGCCGACGACCTGGTGGAGCCGATCATCGCCTTTCTGCCGGCGGCGACTGCCTATGACCCCTCCCCCGCCAACCCCCTGGGGGCCTTGGTGCGCCGGGATCTTTCGGGGCGGGTGGTCAAGGCCAGGGCTCTGGAGGCCGGGTCCCTGGAGAGCGGAGTCTCCAAGGCTCCCGAACCCCGCCAGGTAAAGGCGCAGCGCAAGTGGGCCTGGCTGGCCCGGGCCGGAGTCGGCCCGGAGGCCCTGGAATTCGGCCTGCCCAATCTCAACGACGAGCGGGTGGCCCCCCTGGTGGAAAGCAAGTGGGCGCAAGCAAGGGTTAACGGCAGACCCTGTTACAATTACTACACCCCCAACCGCTACGTCAGCGGCTGCGTGGCCACGGCCATGGCCCAGCTCATGCGCTACCACCGCTTCCCCATCACCGGCGTAGGAACTGCGTCTTTCAACATCAAAGTGGACGGCGTCCCCCAAACCCGAGCCTTGCGCGGCGGCGACGGCGCGGGGGGGCCTTATGACTGGCGGCGGATGATTCTGGCGCCCGCCGACGCCTCCCTCACTGAGGCCCGACGGCAGGCCATCGGCGCCCTTCTCCATGACGCCGGGGTGGCGGTGAACATGGATTATACCGAGAATGGCTCGGGGGCCAATACTTTTAGGGCGGCCGCGGCTTTTACGAACACCTTCGGGTACGGCAACGCCAAAACCGCGTATAACTCCGGCCGCAACTTCCCGGAAGCCATACGCGACCGGATGGTCAACCCCAATCTGCACGCCGGTTATCCGATAATTTTCGGCATCACCGGGCCGAAAGGCGGCCATGCCATCGTTTGCGACGGTTACGGCTACCAGGCCGGCGCCATGTATCATCATCTCAATATGGGTTGGGCCGGCTCTGATGACGCCTGGTACAATCTCCCCGATATCGATTCCTCCCCCGGCTTCGACTCCGTCTACCGGTGCGTGTACAATATCTATGAACGGGGTTCCGGGGAAATCATCGCCGGCCGCGTCATGGACAGCCAGGGCAACCCTTTAAACGGCGCCAAGGTGTGGGTCACCGACAGTTGGGATATCCGCCATTACCGCTACTCCCGCAGCGTCACCACCGACGCCAACGGCATTTATGCCCTGGCCAGGGTTCCTTCCGATTCCGAGTTCCTGGTGGAAGTGGAAATGGCAGGATACACCTTTGCGCCGCAGCAGACCCGCACGGGCGCCAGCACCAATAACACCATCACCACGGGCAATGTCTGGGGCCTGGATTTTTGGGCTGATTAGCCAAATACCGGCAAATCCCCCTCCTCTTGCGGCTATCACTAGTTTCAAGTGTGAGGGGGAAATGATTTATACCGATTCACAATCAAACGCTTTTTTCCTAGGGGCGAACCTGGTGTTCGCCCCGATGCATTCCGGGCGGATATCAGATTCGCTTTTTCAATTTATTGATTATTAATTGCAAATTATTATTAAACAATATTTATTATTCTGACCATTATTATTGTGAAAAATAGTACAAATAATAATTATTTCTTAAATTACCCTCTCTTTCTTTAGTGGAGCAATAAAAAGATGTTTAGAGGGAATCTCTTCGCTTCTTTAAATTTTGTTCATTTCTGTCCGGTTAACTGATTAAAAAAGGCCCGAAAACTCCTGGGAATCTG
>DYJG01000380.1 GCA_020723225.1 Desulfobacca acetoxidans
TCGCGACTCGTGTTTCGCCGGAAAACGGATAGAACCGTTACATGCGATAGCCCTGCAAAGTTGGCGAACCCGGCCATTTCCGTTATAATATAAACCTAATGACCCTGGAAGAAGCCCGGAAATTGCTGGATTTGGAGATGAAAGCCACCCGCAGGGAAGTCCGGGCCGCGTATCGCCGGGCCGCGCGGCGCTGGCATCCCGACCGTTCCCCCGAGGGCCAGGAAGAAACCTACCGGGCGCGGATGCAGCAGGTTAACGCGGCCTACCAGAGGCTGGTCCAATTCATTGACGAATATCGTTTCGAACTGGTGGATAAATCGGCTCCGGAGGATGTGCAGCAGTGGTGGCGCGACCGCTTCTTCACCGGGGTGTGGACTCCCCCGCCGCCCGATGATCCCGAGGAAGAAAAGGATTGATAATACGCATTGTCGGCGTTTGGTTATTAGTGGCGTTCCTGGGTTGGGCCCAGGCCGGGGCCTCTCCGGCCGCGGCCGCGGACCGGGCTAATCTGGAAGACCTGCAATACCGCCTGAGCCTGGGCTTCTTCGATGACGTGGCCCGGGTGCATCTCAGCCTCCAGCGGGTGGGGCCGGACCGCTACCGCGCCCGGTTTACCGGCGCGGCCCAGGGGGCCTGGCAACTCCTGAAAAAGTTTCTGCCGGAGAGTTACGAAAGCGAAATGGCCCTGGAAGGAGGAAGGCTAAAGCCCCTTCTCTATCGGGAAAGGTTCTACAAGAAAGGCCAGCGCGTATCCAAGGAGTACCGCTTCGATTACTCCCGGCAGGTCGTGGAAGTCTGGCGGGGAGTGGATAGCCGCGAACTCCGGAAGGACTCGGAAGTCCCTTTGCAGGGGCCGGTCTATGATCCCCTGACCCTGTTTTACAACCTGCGGCTGGGGGCCGTGGCCGCGGCGCCGGGCCAGACCCTGAAAGTCACCCTGGTTCCCACCCCGGAACCCCGGGAAATGGTCCTGAGCGTCGGGCCGCAGACCGGCCAGGGCTGCAAGACCATGATCTTTGTGAGGACCGGCGATGGACCTGAGGACGGCCCCTATTTTGTCTTCGCAGGTCCCCAAAAGGTGCCGCTCCAGGCCTGGGTCAGGGTGCTGGCCTTCGGCAAACTCGCCGGCGAGTTGCTCAATCCCGGGGAGATTATGCAGGAAGGCTTGGAAGGCTTGGCCGCCTCCTCGCAACTCTCGTCCTCTGAGAACCTAACCCGGTGACTGCCATGATAAATCTAGCCAAGGGGAAAAGGGGAAGAGGGGAAAAGGGGAAAAGGGAAACGCCCCCGGTTTTTCTGTGGTTACTGGCAATCATCGTCCTGCAGACAGGGGCGTTTGCCCCCCCCGCGGCCGCCAGTGCCCCGGAGCAAGTGTTGGAAGAGCTGCATTTCCGCGTGGACATCTGGTTTCTGACCGGCGCGGCCCAGGCCCGGGTCATCCTCAAAAATAAGGGCGACGGGCGCTACCTGGCGGAGGTGGCCGCGGAGGCCCAGGGGCTGGCCAAGGCCCTCAGCGGCAACCGCCGGGATAAGTATACTACGGAGATGGTCTTCCGCCAGGGCCGTCTCCTGCCCCTGGTCTACCGGGAGGAAAGCCGGCGCCGGGGGAGATACAGCCTCAAGGAATACCGTTTCGACTACGATCAGGGCCGTGTGGAGTTATGGCAGCACCACGAGGGCAAGGGGCTGCTCCCGAAGTGGGAGACGGCTCTGGATAAGGAGCCGATCTACGACCCCTTGAGCGCGTTTTACAATTTCCGCCTGGGCGCGCTGGGCCGCCCCCGGCCCGGGGAGACCCTGACGGTCCGGGGCATTCCCTATCCCCGGCCGGAAGATATTTCGATTCAGATGGGCCAGGAGGACCCGAAAGGGCGCAAGGTCATGGTGACCTTGATCAACCGGGTTTTCGACGATGAGGCGGTGGTGGTCTTCGGTTTTTTCGACGAGAAATGGGCTCCTTCCCAGGGATGGACCCGGGTCTTGAGCTTCGGGAAAGTGGCCGGGGAACTATTGCCGGAGAGCAAGCCCTTGAACGGCGTCCTGCCGGAGATGCGCGCCTCTTTGAGTTCCAGGTTCCAAGTTCCAAGTTCCAAGTTGGCGGGAAGGCCGGGGAAATAAGGAGAATTTCACCACAGAGGCAAAAAGAACACAGAGAATCACAGAGATTTTTTTTATTGTCAGGCGGCTCTGCCGCCTGACAATAAATTATTTTCTCAGTGATTCTCTGTGCCCTCTGTGTCTCTGTGGTGAATCTTTTAAAGGCCCCCGGAATTGAAAAACCTCTCCAAAACCGCGGCCGGCTCCAGGCGGCAGAGGAGCTTCTTAAAGTTGAGGCAGCCGGCGGCTTCCTCCGGCAATTCAAACCAGGGGCAGATGCGGCAGGCCGGAGACGGATGATATTCCTTCGCTTCCGTCCAGGTTATTTTTGTTTCCGACATGGCAGTCCCTCCCCCTTGACTTGAAGAAAATGATGCTTACTAGATAATTAGAACAGCCTGAGGACCGGAAAGTCTGCTACCGGCCCCCCTAAAGCATTGCGCCTAGAAGGGGAATAGGATGCGGGGGTGCAGTCCCGCCAGGCTGTTTTTCCTATATCCGGCCATGCTGCGGCATGGCTTTTTTAATTTAGGGATATCTGCGGAATAACCTTTCCCAATGGCCGGTTCCGGTTTTACTTCCGGTTGACAAATACCCATTCTTTCTTTAAGATTCGGTTGTTACTTTGAGAAACTTGAGAGATAGAGGCCAGGCATGGAAAGACAAGATTTAGAGATCATTGCCGCATGGAAGGAACGGGACCCCGAACTGAAGCGCTATTTGGACGAACACCAGGAATTTGAAAGGCAATTGGAGGAATTCAACCGGCGGCCATACCTGACCGCGGCGGAAACCATGGAACGGAAACGGCTGCAGAAACTGAAGCTTGCCGGCCGTGATAAAATAGAGTCAATCTTGGCTAAATACCGCCAGAAGGAAAGCGCGTGATGAAGAAGATGACGGGCGCCGAAATTTTTCTCGAGTGTTTGAAGCGGGAAGAGGTCAAACACATCTTTGGCTATCCCGGCGGGGTGGTTCTGGATATCTATGATGAACTCACCCGGCATCCGGAGATCCGGCATATCCTGGTGCGCCACGAGCAGGCCGCGGCCCATGCCGCGGACGGTTATGCCCGGGCCTCCGCCAAAGTGGGGGTGGCCCTGGTGACTTCCGGCCCCGGCGCCACCAACACCGTGACCGGCATCGCCTCGGCCTACATGGACTCCATCCCCATCGTGGTCTTTACCGGCCAGGTGCCCACCGCGCTGATCGGCAACGACGCCTTTCAGGAAGTGGACATCGTGGGCATCACCCGGCCCTGCACCAAGCACAACTACCTGGTGAAGGA
>DYJG01000381.1 GCA_020723225.1 Desulfobacca acetoxidans
GACACCAGGGCCCGGAACTGGGGATCATGCTGGATCAATTCGGCAAAAGTGGAAGTATACAGGCGCTTGTCGTTGCGGGTGTCCTTGATCACCAGCGGCTGGGTGGCCGCGGCCAGATAGGGGCCGATGACCGTTTCCAACTTCCCCTGGGAAATCTGCTTCAGGTATTCGGTGGGCACGCCCTTGGACGCGGCATAGGTCAGCCGTCGCCGCACCCGGTCCCAGAGCAGCAACAGCCCGGAGTCGATGCGGAAGAAATCCAGGACCTCCGCCAGCACCTTGTTGATGATCTCCTGGAGGTCCAGGGTGTGGGCGGTGATGGTGGCCAGCTTGTTAAAGAGGTACAGCTCCCGGTGATACTCTTTTTCCCGGATTTCCAGGGAGTCATCTACAGTTACCGATTCGCTAGCCAGATGTTCCGACATGGCCCCGCCTCCTGTTACCGGCCGCTGGCCACACTATACCAGAATTGCGGCAGGCAAATAAAGGGGGTTCCGGGTTGCGGGTTGCGAGTTGCGGGTTGCGCATGGTGCGTTTTGCACACCATTTAAGCTCCCGTGGAGTAGGGTGCGCCTTGCGCACCATTTTTCTCTGCGTCCTCTCGTCTCTGCGGTAAAAAAGAAAAATCACCGCAGAGACGCAGAGGACGCAGAGAATTTAAAAACCAGGGATTCCCTTACCCGAGAATCAGGTGTGGCCCGATTGTCTTTTAGCGGCATTTAAATTACTCTCTACCTCAACAAATCAAAGGAAAAATTAACGGTCCATCAATGAGTTGAGTCTAAAGGATAGAGCAAAAAGGAGGCGGACATGGCGACTTTAGAACGGATCAAGAAAATCCTGGCCATTCTCATGGAAAGCCCCTTATACCTGACCATGCCGCCTCCCAAGAGGCTGGAGCTAATAAAATACCAGCAGACGCAGTCTTCCAATAATCTGCGGAGCAGTATGTTGGATTGGATCAAGACCGGTAAATTCCCAAACCCCCCTTACCCAGACCGGTTTTAAGCATCACCGCCTCCTCAAAGAAATTGCCCCGGCGGCTCCCCCTTCCGCCGGGGCAATTTCTTTATGATCATCTCTCGGACTACTTGAAAAAAAGCCTTACGCAAAGAAGCAAGGGCGCAAAATACTAAGCAAATTTGTCATTCTGAACGGAGCGCAGCGGAGTGAAGAATCTCGTTTTTTCGCGCCCAAGATTTCGGATCTGGAATGAATCATCACCTCGGCTTGGAGATGCCGTGCTGCCAAAAGCGAGATTCTTCGGTCGCTTCGCTTCCTCAGAATGACAAAAAAGATCAATTTTGTAGAGGGCTTAAGTTAACTTTTCACAGAAAACAGAAAGAAGAAACCGATGACCGAAGAGTGGAAGAACGAGGACCTTATAACTTATGAAAAAATTGATCGGTATGGTTCAGCCGGAAGTAAAAACAGGTTCCAACTCCGGCCACGTCCGCGCCGCCCGGCAGCGAGACGCGGTGACCACGGCCCGTAGCTGCTCCAGGGCCAGGTGCAGGTCTTTATTGACGATCAGGTAATCGTACCAGGGGATTTCCTTAATTTCCGTGCGGCCCTGCTCCAGGCGGCGGGCCAGTTCCTGGGGGTCCATGTCGCCCCGGCCTTTGAGGCGCCGCTCCAGTTCCTGGAAATCGGGGGGGACAACGAAGATCAGGGTGGCCTGGGGGAAGCTCTCCTTCAGGGCCCGGGCGCCCCGGGTGTCCAGGTCGAAGACCAGGTCCCGGCCGGATTCCAGGGCCTGGATGATCCATTCCTTGGAGGTGCCGTAGCCGTAGCCGAACTGCTCCACCCATTCCGCGAGCGCGCCTTCGTCCCGGAGCCGGGCGAATTCCCCGGGGCTGACGAAGAAATAATCCTTGCCGGAGACCTCGCCGGGCCGGGGGGGGCGGGTGGTGTAGGAGATGGAGAAGCGCAGCCTCGGGTCCGCGGCCATCAAGGCTTTGAGCAGGGTGGTCTTGCCCGTGCCCGAAGGCGCGGTGACCACAAAGATCTCTCCGGGCACTTAGACGCCCTTCTCGGAAGTCTCTCCCTTGGCCGGAGGCTGGTTGCCGTTCAGCCTGAGGGACAGGGTCTCGCCATGGACCGCGGAGAGGATGATGTGGTTGCTGTCGGTGACGATGATGGATCGGGTCTTGCGGCCGTGGGTGACGTCGATGAGGCGCTGGGCGCTCCGGGCTTCTTCTCTCAGGCGCTTCATGGGAGCGGAAGCCGGCATCACCACCGCCACCACCCGGTGGGCGATCACGGTGTTGCCAAAGCCGATGTTCACTAAACGTCCATCCATATGATCCCCCTTACCACCCGGTTGGGTGAGCCAGCATATTTTAAGAATGGGTTTTCGATTATCCAGGGCGCGAGGCTAAAAATTCAGCCGCGCAGGTGAAAAACTACGGCACAAGGTCACTTGGTTTGTAGGTCTACTCAACGTTCTGCACCTGCTCCCGAAGGCGCTCCAGGGTGCCCTTGATCTCCAGCACGGCCTGGGAGATCAGCAGGTCTCCGGCCTTGGAGCCGATGGTGTTCACTTCCCGGAGCATTTCCTGCAACAAAAACTCCATTTTGCGGCCCACGGGGCCGTCACTCGCAAGCGCCAGCCGGAATTGGGAGACGTGGCTCTCCAGGCGGGCCAGCTCCTCGGAGAGGTCCCGGCGTTCGGCCATCAGGGCCACTTCCTGGGCCAGGCGGCATTCATCCAGGGGGGCCGCTTCCTGGAAGACCTCCGCCAGCCGGGCCTGAATCTTCTCCCGCCACAGCTCCGGCACCAACGCGGCCTGCTCATTGATGCGGCCGGACTCCCGCTCCACCGCGTCCAGGTGGCCGGATAAGTCCGCGGCCAGGGCCGCGCCCTCGGTGAGCCGCATCTGCTCCAGGATTTCCAGAGCCTGGGAAATGACCCGGGAGACCGGCTCCCAGGTTTCCTCCAGTTCCAGGACCTCGCCCTCCTTGGTGACCAGCAGGTCGGCAAACCGCAGGAAATGGTCCAGCCGCAGCGGCTCCTCCGGGGTTTCCACCGCGGCCCGGAGGTCGGCGAGCAGGGTTCGCACCTCCCGCACCAGACCCTGGTCCAGGCGCAGGGTCAGGGACTTGTCCCCCAGGGATTCCCAGGTGAGCTGCATCTCCAACCGGCCCCGGTTGATGCGGCTCTTGATGAGCTTGCGGACCTGGTCCTCCAGGGCCCAGAGGCGCTTGGGGAGGTTCAGGGAGAGCTCCAAAAAGCGGTGGTTGAGGCTGCGGAGCTCCACCACCCATTTCTGGCCCGGGGTCTCCAACTCCCCCCGCCCGTAGGCCGTCATGCTTTTGATCATTTGGCGGTCAATTCCTTCAGTTGCCACAGATACTTGCGCCGCACCC
>DYJG01000382.1 GCA_020723225.1 Desulfobacca acetoxidans
GGAGCTGGAGTTGGACCTGCCGCCGGACCTGCCCAAGGTGCACGCCAACCCGGAGCAGCTTGAGCAGGTCTTCCTGAACCTCATGGCCAACGCCATAGAGGCCATGCCCAAAGGGGGAAAGCTGACGGTGGCGGCGAGAGTGGAGCAGCCCCACTCAATTTCGAATTTCGAATTTCGAAATTCGAAATTCGAAGTGGTGATCCGTTTCAGCGATACGGGGAAGGGCATCGCGCCGGAGAATCTCGGCAGGGTATTCGAGCCGGGCTTCACCACCAAGATCCAGGAGGGTCGGGTCCGGGGGGTGGGCCTTGGGCTGTACTCGGCCCGGCAGATCATCAAGGCCCACGGGGGAAACATCTCTTTAACTAGTAAAGAAGGCGCCGGCACTACGGTGACCGTGACCCTTCCGGCGGCGGGACAGAGCAAGTAGCAGTTAGTCCTTAGCGCCTATCCTAAAAGTGGGAATCTCAGCGGTCTCTGCGTGCTCCGCGGTAAAAGTCGCCCCAGCCGTTTTCCCACCGCGGAGAGCCTTGGATTTCAGATTTCGGATTTGAACGACGCCGGCAGCAGTTCCGCAATCCGCAATCTGCAATCCGCAATCTGCAGAAGGACTAAGGACCAAATTGGGAGAGAAAGATGACCAAAGAAGTAAAAAACATAATTGAAACAATCGTCGATATACTTAAGGAAAAATATGGGCCAGAAAAAATTATTCTTTTTGGTTCTTATGCTTGGGGAGGATTTACGAAAGATTCTGATATTGACCTTTTGATAGTAAAAGAAACAGATAAAAAAAGAATTGACCGGTTTGTTGAAGTGAAAAGGATTATTTATAATCCGCAAACAAAGATTCCAGTCTCGCCTATTATATTAACCAAAAAAGAATTAGGGGAGAGGATTGATTTAGGCGACGATTTTCTTAAAGAGATAATTAAAAAGGGAGTGACAGTGTATGAGAAGTAAGCTTGTTAAAGAGTGGTTTGAAAGAGGAGAACATGATTTAGAAACAGCAAAGATTTCTATAAATCAAGGTGGTTACTCAGATGTGATTTTATTCTTATTGCACCAGGCAGTGGAAAAATACATCAAAGGTTATCTCATCTTTCATGGATGGGAATTAAAGAAAATCCACGATCTTGAAACTCTTTTGACAGAGGCAATGGAGTTTGGCAAAGGTTTTGAAAAGTATTTGGATTTTGGAAGAAGACTCACTGCATATTATTATGAAGATCGCTATCCCCCTGGACCAATTCCAGAGATTTCAAAAGAAGAGGTCGAGCAGTCAATAAAAAACACTGAAGAGATTATTAACAAAATAAGAAAAGAAATTGATAGAGAAGCTGTATAATTTGCGCCTATTGGCTGATTGCGGATCCGAATTCCGAAATCCGCAATCCGAAATGGGTTGCTACCTGTTACCTGCTACATTGGCTTGGGAGGTGCGATCGTGACCAGGGGTGAGCTGCTCGACCGGTTTCAGGGGGAGGCCCAGCACATCGCCCTGGAGTGGGTGCACCTGATCCGCAACTCGGCCGATCTGCCGGGATACGCGGTGTTGCCCTACATGTCCATGCCCCCCGCCAGCATGACCGTGGTGAACGCGTTCATGTCTTTCCTGCGCGGGCGCATGGACCGGGAGACCTACGCCGCCACCATAGCCAAGCACGTGCGGCTGCGCCAGGCCCAACACATCCCCCTGCACGAGATCGTGGGCTCGGTCCTCCTGCTGCGGGAGGCGACCTATCGCAGCCTGGTGCCCCTGCTGAACCAGGTGTCGCAGGCAGAGGGCAGTGCCCTGTCCAGGGAGGTACGCCAGATCTTCGACCTGACCCTGGTCATGGCCGTCAAGGGCCGTCGCCAGACCACCGGGCGCCTGAGAATGGTGGCGGAGGAGCGGCCAGCGGGGAGCGGTTAGCAGCTAGCGGGTAACAAGTAGCAAGTAGCAGCCCCCTGCTACCTGTTACTTGCTACCTGCTACCAGCTACTTGGTGGTGACCATGGCCCAAGGGATAACCCCGGGGGGTTTCGAAATTCGAAATTCGAAATTCGAACTTGTGTCAAGTGAGGAATATCGGGCGTTGCTCGTCCGCCGGCGCAATGCCCAGTTGGGGGAAACCGCGCCCAAGATCGTGGATGGGCTTAAGACTGCCCCGGGCAAGGACGTGCACCACGAGAACGTGCTTCGCCCGGCCGACGTGGTGGTGGTGCCTGACGTCCACGGCGCCCTGGAGCTCGTGACCGAGACCCTGGAACGGGCCCGCATCGTGGACCAGGCCGGCCACTGGTGCGGCGGGAAGCGGCGGCTGGTGCAACTGGGAGACGTCATTGACCGGGGCGAGGCCTCCCTGGCCTGCATCGAGTTATTAGGGCAACTGAAAGCGGAGGCCCTTTTGGCCGGGGGCAGCGTGTCGGTGCTGGCGGGAAACCACGAGGCCATGGCCGCCCAGGTAGCCTGGCACCAGGACTTCCAGGACACCTGCGCCTGGCTCTACTACGGCGGCTGGGAGACCATGCTGGAGGCCCAGGCCAAAGGGCTCGTCTCCCTGGAGTCCCCGGTCATGGAGCGCCTGGAGAAGGCCCTGGCCGACATGCGCGATGGGATCCCCACCTCCATCCGGTGCACAGACCAGAAGCACATGGCCCAGGCGGTGGCTGCCCTCTTCCACCCGGGCCAGGGACGTTACCGGGGCTTCATCGGCGAGCTGAAGCTGGTGGAGCGCCTGGAGGACACCCTCTTCGTCCACGGCGGCATCTCGCCCCAGTTCGCCAAGGAGCTGGCCACCTACGGCGTGGCGGCCCTGAACCATCGCTTCCAGCGGGGGCTCTGGGGCCAGGAGCAGACCTTCTTCACCTATCTCCAGGAGGCCTCCCAGGTGAGAGACGGGTCCCTGGGGGCCGAGAGCGTGGGCCCTCTATGGTTCGACTTCAACGAAGACCTGGGGGCCTTGATCTCTCAGTCCCCGAGCTACTTCGTACGCCTGGGAGAGACCTTGAGGGGAATGGGCATCAACAATGTGGTTGTGGGCCACACCGTGCAGGAGTTAGGCCAGCGGGCCACCCACTGGCGACGCTTCGGCATCAGGTTCTACGGCATAGACACGGCCATGTACGTGAGCGAAGCCTCGGCCTTCATCATCAAGGAGAATGGCACGGTCACCAACCTGGAGGGGCTGGACTACTACCGCTGCCTGGAGGACGAGGTGGCCCGGGGCGAGCCGCTGGTGCGCCGGGACGGCGGCCTGTACGAGAGCCTGGTCCTATAGCGGTTAGCAGCTACGGCTGATAGCTGATAGCAGACAGCAGCCCGCTGCCATCTGCTCCCCACCCCGGCCCTCCCCGTCGACGGGGAGGG
>DYJG01000383.1 GCA_020723225.1 Desulfobacca acetoxidans
AACCGCCGATGTACCCCGATTATCTCCATTTGTTGCTCGAAGAATTGAAGCTGATATAAGAGGAAATTGATGAAACGCACCCTGTTGCTTAACCCTCCTTCCTTCCAGGACTTTGACGGCGGCGCGGGTTCCCGCTACCAGGCCACCCGGGAGGTGACTTCTTTCTGGTACCCCACCTGGCTCTGCTACCCTGCGGGGCTGATACCGGAGAGCCGGGTGGTGGACGCGCCTCCGGAGAACCTGACCGTCTCCCAGGTGGCGGTTATGGCCCGGGGTTTCGACTTGGCAGTGCTGTTCACCACCAGTCCTTCTTTTCAGCATGATTTGGCCACCATCAGCCGTCTCAAAGAAGAAAACCCCAAGCTGGTGGCGGGTCTGGTGGGCCCCCAGGTGAGCGTGCTGCCCGGGGAATCCCTGGCTGCCGGGCCCCAGGTGGATTTTGTGGCCCGCCGGGAGTTTGACTATTCCATCCTGGAAGTGGCCCAGGGGAAACCTTGGGCGAAGATCGAGGGGATCAGCTACCGGAAAAACGGAAAGATCCATCATAACCCGGACCGGCCCTGGATCGAGGACCTGGACGCCCTGCCCATGGTCACCGAGATCTACCACCGGGACTTGGTCATGGAGCATTATAATATTCCTTATCTCCGCTATCCCTACGTCTCTTTTTACACGGGCCGGGGCTGTCCGGGGCACTGCGTCTATTGCTTGTGGCCCCAGACCTTCACGGGCCGGCGCTTTCGGGTGCGCAGCGTCGCCAGCGTGGTGGCGGAAGTGCGCCGCAGCCTGGAGCTCTTTCCCCAGGCCGCGGAGATTTTTTTCGACGACGACACCTTCACCGCTGCAGGGGAACGGGCCCGGGAACTCAGCAAGGAATTCCGGCAGCTCAAATTCACCTGGTCCGCCACCGCGCGTGTGAATACCTCTTATGAAACCCTGAAGGCCATGAAGGAAGGGGGCCTGCGCCTGCTGGTGGTGGGTTTTGAAACCGGCGACTCCCAGGTCCTGCAAAATATCCGCAAAGGAGCGACCCTGGACCTGGGCCGCCGCCTGGTGAAATGGTGCCGGGAACTGGGCATCCAGGTGCACGGCACCTTCATGGTGGGCCTCCCCGGGGAAACCAAGAAAAGCATCGAGGCCTCCATCCGCTTTGCCTGCGAACTGGACCCGGACACCATCCAGGTCTCCCTGGCCACCCCCTACCCGGGCACCGAGTTTTACGATTACTGCCGGGAGCGGGGCTATATGCAGGCCGATTCCCTGGTCAACGGGAGCACCGGCTATCAGCAATGCGTGGTGGATTACCCCGGCCTGGCCGCGGCCGAAATCTTTGAGGCTGTCCCTAAATTTTACCGCCGCTTCTATTTCCGGCCCCGGTACATGGCCCGGGCCGCGAAAGTAATGCTTAAAGACCCGGAGGAACGGCGGCGGCTGCTCAAGGAAGGACGGGAATTCTTAAGCTTCATGTTTAAGCGGCGACAAACGTCTGAGGCCGAAAAGGGGACCTGCCGCAGTTGTCCATGACCTTCAAAGACCTGCTTCACCTGGCCTTGCAGGGCGGACCGGGATTCTGCCAGATCGCCGTCACCAACGCCTGCAATGCCCGCTGCCGTTTCTGCAGCTTTCCCCGGGTAAACGCCAAAGAGCGGGTTTGGGCCGATCCTGAGCGGTTATTTAAGGGGCTTACGGCCCTAAAAAATGCCGGCGTCCGGTATCTGTCCATCACCGGCGGCGAACCCCTGCTGTACCCGGAACTGCTGCCGGCCTTGGAGCTGGGCCGGCAACTGGGCCTGAACATGATCCTCTGCAC
Organism: Desulfobacca acetoxidans; assembly: GCA_020723225.1. GTDB lineage: Bacteria > Desulfobacterota > Desulfobaccia > Desulfobaccales > 0-14-0-80-60-11 > SURF-52. Next base: position 1,811 of record DYJG01000383.1, read on the forward strand.
CAACGGGGCTTTGCTCACCCCCGGCCTGATCCAAAAGATCAAGGCCCTGGAGCTGCATACCCTGATTATCTCCATGGATGCGGCCTCCCCCCGGGAGCACGACGAACACCGGGGCCTGCCGGGGCTGACCTCCCATATCCGGGAGATGATCCCGCGGCTCAGGCAAGCCGGCCTGGCCCCAGTGGCTTCGGTTACCTTAAGCCGGATGGTGGGGGATCTCCCGAAGATGATGGATTTCCTGCAGGACCTGGGCTTCCGCCGGGTCACCTTTTCCTACCCCTTGAACCGCCTTAATTCCACCTATCTGGGATTCGCCGACCATTATTCCGTGGACTTCACCCCCCGGGAATTGGATAAGTGGTTCAGCGAGATCAAGAAGTTAAAAAGAACCTCCCCCTTGAGCATCCTCAACCCCAGGCTGGGCCTGACCGAACTGCAGCGCCAGCTCCGGGGCCAGGCGACCCGCTTTCCCTGCCTGGCGGGCTATAAATATTTCTTCGTGGATTGGCACCTCCAGGTGTCCCGCTGCCACTTCGTGGGGGAGACCATGGGCCCCCTGGAGGACATCCACCGGCTGGCCCTGGTCCGGGACAACTGCACCGCCTGCGCCATCGACTGCTACCGGGACCCCAGCGTCTTCCAATACGTGGCCGTGTCCCTGGGGGATACCCTCAAGGCCTGGCAGCAGGGCAAATGGCTCAAGGGCCTGGGCACCCTGCTCCACCCCTATAACTTCCTCTCTCTGGCAGCCATCCTGGAAGGCCGCCATTGGGTGCGGGGGTAGGGCAGGGGCCAGGGGCCAGGGGCCGCGGGCCAGGGGTCAGGGGGCAGGGGGCAGGGGGCAGGGGGCAGGGATTGGGGGTTAGGGGGTAGTGGTGGAGTTAGGGGTCAGCGGCCAGTGGTCATTAATCAGACAATAAATTAAGCAAGGAACCTTGTGGCGCAGGCTTCCAGCCTGCGCAAGATATTTCACTCTTCCCCCAACGGCCTCATGGCTATTTTGCTGTCAAACCCGGAGTATTGGAAGGGTATTGGTGGCGAGAGCCGGGGGGCGGGCTTCTGTGCCCGCCCCGGTTCAAAGCTGTCCACAACATCAGTTCCACCGGGGAGCCGCAATCAATATAAAGAGCAAGAACAGCGCATAAAGAACCCCGGGGATGGCCAGGACTAAGAGAATAGCCGTGGCCAGGCCGCTGCGCCCCGCCGCGCGGAAGTAGAGACCACCCCCCAAAATGGCCGCCAGGCCCAGGAGGGTGATGAGCCATAACCTGATGTTGAATGAGGATACGGAGCCGTCGGCCAGGCCCACGAAGAAAAAGTATAGAAAAACCACGGCAATAAGCGCATCGAATCCCCAAAGGAGCCGGAATCTCATGGCCATTCTCCGATCACCGGGGCGTAGGATGATTGAGAAATCATCATCTTCGATATGATAATTATCAAGCCCCTGAAAATTCAACCTCTCTACTAGAGGCTTTGCAAAATGTCTAGCAGGCTGTTGAAAAACCATTGCAATTAAGCTTTGCATACTCTTTGAGGAC
>DYJG01000384.1 GCA_020723225.1 Desulfobacca acetoxidans
GTCAACCAACTTTGAACCTTGAACTTTGAACTATTCAAGGCCAAGAATGGGTTTCAGCTTGGCGGCAATGAGGCCCGCGGCATACCGGGAGCCGGTGTCGTTAAAATGCACCATATCATATAAATAAATCTTGTCAGGGGGAACTTCCACGGCCAGGTCGATGAGCAGGACCTGGTTTTGCCTGGCTGTGCGGCGGATGGTCTCATTGAAGGCGTCATAGATTTCCTTGAATTCCCGGTAACCGAGCCCTGTGTCCCGGCCGAAGCGGCTCACGTAGGCCTCCACCACTTTATCCGGCTTCTCCGTGATGCGGTTGGCCTGGGTCATGAGCACCGGGACAATCCCCCGGGCCTTGCAGGTATCCACGATGATCTGCAGGTTCATGGCGAATTCTTTGGTAAGCCTGGCCTGATCCACCTGCAGTTTCTTCCCCCGGGCAGGCGCGAATTCGTCTTCCTGGCCCGGGAAGAGAAAACTTGTCAGATTTTTATAGGCATAGTTGAGATTGGGGATGCAAATCTCCTTGAGCAGCTTGCCCAGCATCTTGGTTTTCGGCAGGGTCTCGATGGGGGAACGGCTGGTATTCCGGTTCCAATAGGTGCCTTCGTAGAGCAGCGTACTCAGGTCGTTGATATTCTCCATGAAGACCACCGCCCGGGGTGACAGCGGAATCACCTTGTTCACCAGGATATCGATGCAGTTCAGGGTATTGATGCCCGACATGCCGCCGTTAAAGGAGTTGATCTTCTGGCCCGTCTCCTGCTCCAGGACGACGCCCGTAACGTAAGGAAAGCGGTTTTCTTCGTCCACGAAGAGGCACTCGGTGGTGGAGCCTCCCAAAAAGACCAGACTCAGGTCGGGCCGGCCATGCTTCCGGGAGGGCATGATGAATCCGTCAGAATCGACGTTTACCGGGTATTTCTTGGTAAAGACGTTGTCGGTAAAGGGCAGGTGGTGCCGGGGGAAGGGCAGCATCATCCGGCTCAAGGGCCGGTATTCCTTCAGGCGGATATAACGGGGTTCCGTTTCCAGGAAGACCCCCTGGCGGTGGTTATAAAATTGCAGGGTCTTTTCCGCGGCGAAGACGATGAAAATCAGGGCCGCGGCGGTGACCAGGGCCAGGGTCTTCTTGGGGTTATGTTGGAACCAGGTCTGTTTTGAGGGTTGCGTCGGTTGGGGCATTTTTCTGTTTTGTTGGCATCTCCTTAGAAGTTCAAAGTTTAAAGTTCAAGGTTGATGGCCTGGTAAAAAGTCGAAAATCCTAAAAATCGCCAAATTAAGTTGCTGATTTTATTGAGGGTGATTAGGGAAAATCAGCATATTTTTGACTTTTTACAGTGCCATTAAAGTTCAAGGTCAAGAAACTGCGACTTCCGAACTTACAGATGAGCCGAAGCTCTGGATGAGTAAGGGAAAAAAGACTTTCCAATCGAGATGCAGAAGACATAGAGAAAAATTTGTTCGATTAAAGCTTTATAATTCCCTGCAAAACCGAAAACCGAAAACCGTCTTTTACCCCTGCACCACCTTCACATGCAGCCGCCGGGAGCGGGGGCCGTCGAATTCGCAGAAAAAGACGCCCTGCCAGGTGCCCAAGACCAGGCGTCCCTTGCTCACCAGGACCGTGAGGTGCGGGCCGATGACCGAGGCCTTCACGTGGGCCGGGGAATTGCCCTCCTGGTGGCGGTAGGGTTCCCGGTCACTGATAATCTTGTTCAAGACCATGAGGATATCGGCTTTAACGCTGGGGTCCGCGTTTTCGTTGATGGTCACCGCCGCGGTAGTATGGGGCACGAAAAGATGGCAGATGCCTTCGTCAATGCCGCTTTTACGAACCACTTCCTGCACCTGGGAGGTCAGGTCCAGGAGTTCGGTGCGATGGTTGGTGCGCACGGACAGGGTCTCGAACATGATCATCTCCGGATCAGCCTGGGGTCGGTGGGAGAACCCAGGAGAAGGGAGGACTGCGCTTCCTCCCGGTCTTTTTCCAGGCCCTGCTGGGCCAAAGTGAGGGTCTCCCAAACCAGGGCCTTAAGGAAGGGGCTTTCCCCGGCCAGGGGGCCCCGGGCGCCTGCGGCCAGGTCTTGGGCCGCGGCCTGGGCCACCCGGGCCTCGGCCCCCAGTCCCTTCAGGTCCAGGAAATAAGCCGTGTCCAGGAGGCGGCGGCGCCACAAATCCCGGGTTTCCGGGGGGTAAAGGCCGCTGACGGCTTCGTCCACCAGGTCGTTGACCCGGGCCTGGCGCTGCTGGTCGGTGAGGACCAGCGGGCTCTCCTGCACTTCCCGGAGTTTTTCCACCCAGGGGGCGATCTCTTCCGGCCCCGGCAGCCAGGTGGGGAGCAGGGGGTTAAAAGCCAGTTCCCGGGATTGGTCCGCCAGACGGCTCTGCTCCCCGGGAGGCAAGGGCGGCAGGAGGGCTTCCAGGTCCGCCGCGTCCTCCGGCCGGCCCCACTCCTGCCAGATTTTCGGTCTGAGGGAGCGGTAGCGGTTCACACCCTCGGCGTCGGGTTTCAGCGCCTCGGCCTCCTCCAGGAGGCGCACCGCATAGGCTGGGGGCGCGGGGGCCAACTCCACCAGTCCCTCCTTGAAATGGTCCCAGAATTCCCGGCGCTCCCTGGGCTTGACGGACAAAAGATGGCATTCCTTGAAGCCCTCGATGTCGCTGACCAGGGACACCAGGAAGTTGCCCCCCAGGACCTCCTTGGGGCCTTCCAGGATGACGTAGCGGTCGCCGTTTCCCAGGATCTGGGAGATGTGGGCCAGGACCGGACCCCGGCCCGGGGTCCTCTGAGAAACCGCCTCCTCCCGGGGCAGCAGGTCTTCCGGCACCGGCACCCCTTTGGTTTTCAGGAGGTGGAGCGCCCTTTTTAAGGCCTTGCGCCGTACTTTATCGGCTTCGGCCCCGAACAGCGCGGCCAGCAGCCCGGGAGTCCCGGGATGGGCCAACCTGCCTAGGACGGCCATCAGGTGCAGGTCCCAGGCAAGGTCCCCGGTGGTTTCCGCCGCCATCCGTTTCAGGGCTTCCGGGTCCCGGCCCTCTTCCAGGGCCGCGGCCACCCGGGCCGCCAAATCCTGGAGCGCGGCCGCCGCGTCCGCGGCCAGACGCGGCAGGGCCGCGGCCTCGGTTCCCGTGCCTTTCTTCTTGCGAATCATGATTATCTTGCCGGCGGCCCGGATTCGATGGCCACCGCGTCCTCCCGGCCCATTTCCTGGAGATAGACGTTGACCCTCTGCTTCGGTGCCAGTTGCACCGTCTGGCCGACATAATCGGCATGGATGGGAAGTTCCCGACCGCCCCGGTCCACCAAAACGGCCAGTTCGATGCGCCGGGGGCGGCCGTAGTCGATGAGC
>DYJG01000385.1 GCA_020723225.1 Desulfobacca acetoxidans
ACCGCCCTGTTCAACTGGCTCTTCGCCCGCCACCACGGCGGCGTCTTTATCCTGCGCATCGAAGACACGGACCGGGAACGCTCCGAAGAGCGTTTTGTCCAGGAGATAAAAGAAAGCATGCTCTGGCTGGGCCTGGATTGGGACGAAGGCCCTTATTTTCAATCCGAACGCCTGCCCCTCTACCGGGAATATATCCAGCGCCTCCTGGATCAAGGCATGGCCTATTATTGCGACTGCGACCCGGCAGACCTGGAGGTCCGCCGTAAAGAGGCCCTGGCCCGGGGGGACAAGCCCAAGTATGACGGCCGCTGCCGGGAGCGGGGCCTGAAAGCGGGCCCTAATTCTGCGGTGCGCTTCAAGACCGCCCAAGACGGCGCCACCCGCTGGAATGACCGGGGCAAGGGGCCTATCTCCTTTGATAACCGGGAATTGGACGATCTGGTGATCCAACGGGCCGACGGCATCCCCACCTACAACTTCGCGGTGGTGGTGGACGACATCACCATGGGGGTCACCCACGTCATCCGGGGAGAAGACCACATCCCCAACACCCCCAGGCAGATCCTCATCTACCAGGCCCTGGGCGCGGCCTTGCCGGAATTCGCGCACATGACCGTGACCCTGGCCAAGGACGGCGGCAAGCTCTCCAAACGCCGGGGCGCCATCCCCATCCTGGCCTACCGGGACCGGGGCTATCTCCCCCAGGCCCTGGTCAATTACATGGTGCGCCTGGGCTGGGCCCACGGCGACCAGGAGATCTTCAGCCGGGAAGAACTGATCGAGTATTTCTCCCTGGAGCACATGAGCAAGTCCCCCGGCGTCTACGACGAAGAAAAGCTGCTGTGGCTCAACAGCCATTATATTAAAGAGACCCCGCTTCCCGAGTTGGCCCGGCTGCTGCAGCCTTTTCTCGAAGGCCTGGGTTTTACAGCTCCGGACTTGGACTATGTCGCCAGGGTGGCTGGCACCTTGAACACCCGCAGCAAAACCCTGGTGGAGATGGCGGACCAGGCCCGCTTCTATTTTGAAGATCCACGGCCCTACGAGGAAAAGGGGGCCAGGAAATTTTTGACTCCGGAAAATGCCCCCAACGTGGAGGAAATCAAGAAACGGCTGGCGGCCATGGCCGATTTCTCCGAAGAGGCCCTGAACCGGCTCTTCCAGGATTTGACCACCGAGACCGGCCTGAAAATGGTGCAACTGGCCCAACCCGTGCGCCTGGCATTGACCGGCAAGACCGTGAGCCCCGGCCTTTTTGACATCATCAGCATTTTAGGCAGGGAAGAAGTATTAAAAAGGTTGAATCTATCCCTGGATTTCATTTATAAGAAGCAATGAGACCGTTTTCGGTTTTCGGTTTTTGGTTTTCGGTTAAAAATAAAAGATTATCGGTAGGTTATATTTTGAGTTGAGCTGATTTGTAGAAGAAATCGGTATCACCTCAAAAAACATCCGGTTCGATAATTCCCAAGGAGGTTTTGTATATGGCTCATCATGCCGAACATCACGGGGAGGAGAAAACCGCCCCCTACCGCAAAAAACAGGCCATGCTCTGCGTCCTGGTCTTCGTTTGCATCGCCGTGGCCTTCTGGAGCGGCAGCCCCGCGGGCGCGGTGCTCTCCATCCTGGCCGCCTGCGGCATCTGTTTCTGGGCCGCGTCCATGGAACCGGAAAAGGCCCCGGACGAACACCATCATTAAAGGCAGGGATTAGGGATCAGGGGTTAGGGGTTAGGGGTCAGATTTAAAAAACTATCTCTGCCTTCTATCCCAACCCCCTAACCCCTAACCCCTAAACCCTAAACCCTTATTTGAATTGGGGGGGGAGACCTAGGCCCCTTCCTCAGCCGACCTGCCAAAGGAGGGGAACGATGCGCATTGCTCTGATCGGTCAAGCGGTTTTCGGCGCGGAGGTGTTAAAGGGTTTACTGTCCCAGGGCCAGGAAGTGGCGGGGGTTTTTTGCCCGCCGGATCGGAAGGGCAAGGCCGATCCCCTGAAGGAAGCAGCGCTGGCGGCCGGCGTCCCGGTCTTTACGCCTGGCCACATGCGGGACCAGGAAGCCTATGACGAAATGGTCAAACTGGGCGCCGACCTGGGGGTCCTGGCCTTCGTCACCGACATCGTGCCCCCCAGGGTCTTCAACGCCCCCAAGCTGGGCTCCATCTGCTACCATCCCTCCATCCTCCCCAAGTACCGGGGCGCGTCCGCCATCAACTGGGCGGTGATCAACGGCGAAACCGAGACCGGATTCACCATCTTCTGGGTGGACGAAGGCATCGACACCGGGGACATCCTGCTCCAGAAGAAAGTAGAGGTCGGGCCGGACGAAACCACGGGCGCGGTCTATTTCGACAAGCTCTTTCCCCAAGGGGTGCAGGGAACCGTGGAGGCGGTGGCCCTGGTGGCCCAGGGCAAGGCCCCCCGCATCCCCCAGGACCATTCCAAAGGCACCTACGATCCCCCCTGCGATGAGAAAGTGGCCGGCTTGGATTGGAGCAAACCCGGCCAGCAGGTCTATAACTTTATTAGGGGCTGCGACCCGCAACCAGGGGCCACCACCACCTTTCGGGGCGAAAAGGTGAAATTCTACAACACCTCTTTCATCAACGAAGCCCCCCAGGCCGCGGCCGGGGAAATCCTGGAAGTGAGCGATAAGGGCCTCAAAGTGGCAGCCAACGGCGGCTGCCTGTTCATCACCCGCTTCCGCACCAAGGACTTGGGCAAGGTTAAGGCCCCGGAATTTATCGCGGCCTTGAAGCCCGAAGTTGGGGAGCGGTTTGGGGCTTAATTATTTCTTATGAAATGCATCATCTGTAGGCAGGGAGATACCGCTCCAGGCAAGGTCACCGTCACCTTACAGCGGGGACAAACGACCATCGTTTTTAAAGAGGTTCCCGCCGAGGTTTGCCAGAATTGCGGCGAATTTTATCTATCTGAGGAAGTTACCGGAAAATTGCTTAGCCGCGCCGAAGCCGCGGTGAAAAACGGCGCGGAACTGGAAATCTTGCGATATGCGGCGTAAACTCTTTTCAATTCCGATGCTTGCCCAGCATTAGCCTTGAACTTGAGACCTCTGCTAAAGTCACCCTAATTGTCATTCTGAGGGAGCGAAGCGACCGAAGAATCTGGTTTTTGGCGGCAAGGCTTTTCCCGGCGGTACCGATGATAACAGGCAGATTGGAGGTCCTGGTCGCTCCCAAAAATAGATTCTTCACTCCGCTGCGCTCCGTTCAGATGACAAACGAGTGACTTTCGCAGGTCTTAACTTTGAACTTGGAACTTTTAACTTTTTTCCCCGCCGCCCGATATAATTGGCATCCCCTTTTATTTTCCAGGAGGCCGAAAAATG
>DYJG01000386.1 GCA_020723225.1 Desulfobacca acetoxidans
CCCCTGACCCCTGACCCCTGACCCCTGACCCCTGCCTCAATACCCCATCAGCCCGCAGCACCGGGAGCAGACGGGCATCAGTCCCTCTTTCGCCAGGCTGCGCCGGAATTTTTTGTAGGCCTCGGAATTCCAAAGTTCGGTGATGGTCTTTTCCTTGAGGTTGCCCACCACGTAATCATGGTAGTCCCGGCACGGGGAGAGGTCGCCGTTGGAGTTCACTTCCACCACCTGGAAGATGGACAGGCAGCGGTTAAAGCCAAAGTTGGCCCGGTGGTCGGTGTAATAGGTGCGCAGGTCGGCTTCCCCCAGGAATGGCGGAATGATGGTGACCGGCGGCGCGGACCAGGCGCGGGAGCGGTGCTGCAATTCCTCCAACTGCCGGTTCAGTTCCCGGTAGTCGTCGGGCTGCCAGTCGCCCACCCAGCCCCAGGGACGGGTGGGTTTGAAGCCGAAGCGCCGGGAAAAGTCGTCTTCGTGGGCCTGGGCCCGGTCTTTGTCGATCCACCAGGCCAGGTAAAAGACAAAGAGATCCACTTTGTCCCGGAAGGCTTCGTAGATCTCCAGCAGATGCCGGTAGTTTTCCCGGGAAATGGTGGTGAGGGAGGCAATGAGGGGCAGGCCGGATCTATGCGCTTTCCGGGCCTGCTGCACCGCGGCCAGCCCGGCCCGGATGTCCGCAAAATTATCCGCCCCGCCCACGCCCGGACGGGCCCGGTTATGGATGGCCGCAGTGGGGCCGTCGATGGAGACCTGCATCAGAAACAGGGGGGCCTTGACCAGGCGTTCCGCGAAGGAAGCGATGCGGGTGCCGTTGGTGGCGATGGAGGTGGGGAAGCCCAATTTGGTGGCCGCGTCGATGACCTCCAAGGCCCCTTCGTAAAGCATGGGCTCGCCGCCCCAGAGGTAGAGCAAAGGCCGGTGGCCGTGGCGCTTCAGGTCTTCGAAGACCTCGATATAGCGGCTTGCTGGCACTTCCCGCTTTTTAAATTCCTTTAAATCCTGGCCCCGGAGAAACCCCCGGTCCCCCCATTGGCCGCAGGTATGGCAGCGGAGATTGCAAAAATCGGTGATCCTGAGGCTCACCTGGCGGATGCGGTGCCCCCGCCCTTCGCTGGACGGGGGATAAGCCAGGTTGAAAAGCCCTTTTTCCAACTGCAGGGCCGCAAGCTTATGATAAATCCAGGGGTGGCGGAGCAGTTGACGCATGCTCTTAAGCACCACCCCCAGGCCCACTCTGCTGTGTTTTCCCATTAGACTTCCTGTTCCGAGTTGCGAGTTAAGACCTCGTTCCAAATTCCTAAAAAAATATATTATACTCCATTCACCCTGTTAGCCAAGCAATCTTCCGATGCGGGGCTTGACACTGGACAGATCCCAGGGCACATTCCTGTAAAGGAAGGGGTCAATGGACTCGCAACCCGCAACCCGCAACCGGCAACTGGCCACTAACCACTAACCATGCAAGCCCTGGTCTATACCCGCTCAGTTCCCCGGTACCTGCTGGCCCGGCTGTGGTATCGACTGCGGCCCCGGAGCTTTTTGCCGGGCCTGGCCCCGTTGCGACTCCAGGAAATCGCTTTGCCCAGACCCGGTCCGGATTGGGTGGTGCTGCGCAACCGCATCTGCGGCATCTGCGGCTCGGACCTCAGGCTGCTGAAAGGGGTGGAATCCCTGCTGCTGGAGCCTTACGCTTCCTTCCCCGCGGTCTTAGGCCACGAAGTGGTGGGGGAAGTGGCCGAGGCCCCGCCGGGTTCCGAGTGGCGGGAAGGCGACCGGGTGGCGGTGGAGCCGGTGCTGCCCTGCGCCACCAGGAGCCTGGCCCCCTGCCGCTTCTGCGCTAAGGGGGAATATAATCTTTGCGAAAATTTCACCCGGGGAGAAATATCAGCCGGGGCCATCATCGGTTTTCACCGGGACGCGGGCGGCGGCATGGGGGAATCCATGGCCGCGCACCCAAGCCGGTTGGTAAGGCTGCCTTCGATTCTGCCGGATGAGGCCGCGGCCCTGGTGGATTCCCTGGCTTCGGCCCTGCAGCCGGTGCTGGATAATTTTCCGCAGCCCGGGGATCTGGTAGTGGTCTACGGCGCGGGGATCATCGGCCAGCAGTTGATCCGCATTTTAAAGGCCCTGGAAACGGGGGCCAGGGTGGTGGCCGTGGCCCGCTACCCGTTCCAGGAGGACCTGGCCCGGGCCGGGGGCGCGGAGACGGTGCTGATTGAACCCGGCCGGCAGGAACTGGCCGCGGCCGTGGGGGCCAGGCACCTGCCCACCATCCTCGGGGGCGGGAACGTGGAAGGGGGCGCGGACTTCTTTTTCGACTGCGTGGGCAGCAGAACCTCCATGCAGGAGGGCCTGTTGGCCTTGCGGGGCCGGGGGACCTACGTGCTGGTGGGCACCGCGGGGACCCTGGATAAAGTGGACCTCTCTAGCCTCTGGTTCCGGGAACTGAAGCTCACCGGCTCCTCCATGTTTTCTTACGGCTTTCTCCACGGGCGGAAGGTCCGCACCTACGAACTGGCGGTGGAACTGCTGGCCCGGGGGGATTACCCCAAAGAGGGGCTGCTGTCCCATCTTTTCCCCCTGCAGGATTACCGCCGGGCCTTCCGGACGGCCTTTAACAAGCCCCGCTTCGAAAGCGTCAAGGTGGCGATAGATTTGCGGGAGACAAAGGATTAACCGCAGAGACGCAGAGGACGCGGAGGGTTGCGGGTTACGAGTTGCGAGTTACGAGTTTCGCTGTTTTGATATTTTTTACTCGCAACCCGTAACTCGCAACCCGAAACTCTATATTCTCTGCGCTCTCTGCGCCTCTGCGGTAAAAAATGCGTATGAAACTGGTCATCAGCATCGACGTCGAGGAAGAGGGGCTTTTTTCCGGGAAATACGCCCGCACGCCCGCAGGGGTGAGCAATGTGGCCGAACTTCGCCGCCTGGAATTCATCCCCCGGGAATTCGGCTTTCCTTTAACGCTCCTGGCAACCTACCATGTGGCCCGGGACCCGGGATGCCAGGAGGTCTTACGCCATTGGCGGGACCGGTACGGTGCGGAAATCGGCGCGCACCTCCATCCCTGGAACACCCCGCCGTTTGTGGAGTTTCCCGAACCCGAGCCGGTGCGCTCCGAGAAGATTCCGTTGCCGGTTCTCAAAGAGAAGCTGGCCAACCTGGTGGCCGCCATCCAGGAAGGATTGGGAATCGCGCCCCGGTCCTTCCGCATGGGCCGGTTCGACTGGGGGCCGCAGCTCCTGTCCCTGCTGCCGGAGATGGGCTTTAAGGTGGACAGCAGCATGGTGCCCCTGACCCAAAAAGTTGGAGGCCCCCAAAATTTCCTGGCGCCCAACGATCC
>DYJG01000387.1 GCA_020723225.1 Desulfobacca acetoxidans
AGGAAAAGGAGGCCCTGGACGCGGGGGCCGATTACGTGGGGGCCGAAGACCTCATCGCCAAGATCCAGGGCGGCTGGCTGGACTTCGACAAGGCCGTGGCCACCCCGGACATCATGGGCCAGGTGGGGAAAATCGGCAAAATTCTGGGTCCCCGGGGGCTGATGCCCAACGTCAAGGTAGGAACCGTGACCTTTGACGTGGCCAAGGCGGTTAATGAACTCAAGGGCGGCAAGGTGGAATTCCGGGTGGACCGGGCCGGGGTGATCCATGCGCCGGTGGGCAAGGTCTCTTTCGGCGCAGAAAAACTCCTGCAAAACCTGGCGGCATTGATGGACCAAATGCTGCGCCTGAAGCCCGCCACCAGCAAAGGGACCTATATGAAGGGCATCCATCTGTCCACCACCATGGGGCCGGGCGTCCCGGTGGATCCAGCAGATGTCAAGAACCTGGTACGCCTGCTCTAGAGGAGGATGGGGTGCGCAAGTTAGCTAAAGAGGAAATCGTTGGGGAACTCCAGGAGCGCATCGGGCGGTCCCAGTTCAATATTCTGGCGGATTTCACCGGCCTGAAAGTGGCGGAAATGACCCGTCTGCGGCGGCAGGTCCGTGAGGTGGACGGCGAACTGCGGGTGGTGAAGAACACCCTGCTGACCCGGGCTTCCGGCGGCGATACGCCCATGGCCTCTCTGAGTTCCCAGTTTGTGGGGCCCAACGCGGTGACCTTCGGATACGGCGACCCGGTGGCCCTGGCCAAGGTGCTCATCAAGTTCGCCCAGGAAAAGCCGCAATTCAAACTCAAGGCCGGAGTGCTTTCCGGCCAGGTGTTGACGGCCCAGGAGGTGGACGCCCTGTCCAAGCTCCCGGACCGGGAAATCCTGCTGGCCCAGTTCCTGGGAGTGCTCCAGGGCGTGCCCACGGCGCTGGTGACCGTGCTGGCCGGAGTGATCCGTAACCTGCTGAACGTATTGGTGGCTTATAAGGATAAGAAAGCGGAGTCTGAACCCGCGGCTGCGGCCCCCGAGGCCGCCGCGGCGGCTGAAGAGCCCGCGGCGGCTGAGGTCCCCGAAGCGGCGGAGGCCGCGCCCGCGGCCGAGAGCGCCGGGGAAGAACCTGCGGCGGAATAAACCTGAAATAACCAGCCGCAGGCCGCAAGGGGCGTCAAGAGCGCCACATCTGGCCGCGGCTGCCTGAAGTTTAGATAAAGATTTGCAGGAAGACTAAGGAGGATAAGAAATGGCCCTTTCCCGTGCAGAGGTAGTGGACTACCTTTCTAACATGACGGTGTTGGAACTCTCCCAGCTCATCAAAGAGCTGGAGGAAAAATTTGGAGTATCCGCGGCCGCGCCGGTGGCGGTGGCGGCGGTGGGAGCCATGCCTGCGGCTGCTGCGGCCCCCGCGGAAGAAGAAAAGACCGAATTCGACGTGGTCCTGACCGCCTGCGGTCCTAACAAGATTCAGGTGATCAAGGAAGTGCGGGCCGTCACCAACCTGGGTCTGAAAGAGGCCAAGGAAGCGGTGGAAAACGCGCCCACGGTCCTGAAGGAAGCCATCTCCAAGGCGGAAGCCGAGGAAGTGAAGAAGAAACTGGAAGCCCAGGGGGCTACCGTCGAAGTTAAATAGAGGTGAAAAGGTGAAATGGTGAAAAGGGGAAGAGGCGGAAAACTTGCCGGCCTTTTATTCTTTTTACCCCTTTGCCCTTTTGCCCTTTTTCCCCGGGCCGCCGAGAGCCAACGGGGAAGTTTTCAGAGAACATCGGCCATTTTTTAAGGAGTAAGCATGGCCAGAGCATTATCGCCTTTAAGGGTGTACCGCAAGGGCTTCGGCAAGATCGAGCGGATCGTGGACATCTCCAATCTCATTGAGATGCAGAAGGAGTCCTATCACCGCTTCTTGCAGAAAGACCTGATGCCCGTGGAGCGCCATGATTACGGGCTCCAGGGGGTTTTTAGAAGCGTTTTTCCCATCCGGGACTTCAGCGGCGCCTGTTCCCTGGAGTTCGTGGACTATGCATTGGGAGACCCCAAGTACGACGTGGACGAGTGCCTGCAGCGGGGCATGACCTACGAGGTGCCCATGAAGATCCGGGTGCGCCTGGTGGTCTATGAAGTCGGCCCCGACGCCAAGGCCCAGGCCATCCGGGACATCAAGGAGCAGGAGATCTACTTCGGCACCCTGCCCCTGATGACCGAACACGGCACGTTCATCATCAACGGCACGGAGCGGGTGGTGGTGAGCCAGTTGCACCGTTCTCCCGGTCTGTTCATCGATCACGACCGGGCCAAGATCCACTCCAGCGGCAAGATCATCTACTCCGCGCGTCTCATTCCTTTGCGGGGGTCGTGGATCGACTTCGAGTTCGACCCCAAAGACATCCTTTATGTGCGCATCGACCGGCGGCGCAAGTTTCCCGCCACCATCCTGCTGAAGGCCCTGGGATACTCGACGGAACAACTGCTCAATTTCTTCTATAAAACGGAAAAGATTTATCTGGAGGCGGACAGCGTCCGCCGCAAGTTCATCCCGGAACTCCTGGTGGACAAGACCGCCACGGACGACATCCTGGACCCCAAGACCGGGGACGTCATCCACAAGAAGATGAAGCGGATCACCCCCGCGGTTATTGCCAAGCTGAAAAAGGCCAAGCTGGAATACCTGGTGAGTTCCCCCGGGGACCTGGCGGGCAAAGTGGCGGCCCACGACATCCTGGACCCGGAGACCGGCGAGCCCCTGGTGCTGTGCAATGAAGTGCTGACGCCTGAAAAGGTGGAGCAGATGCAGAGCCGGGGGGTGAAAGAACTGGACCTCCTGTACATCGACGGCGTCAATGTCAGCCCCTGCCTGCGCAACACCCTGGTGGCCGACAAGACCGCCAACATGAATGAAGCCATCCTGGAGATTTACCGGCGGCTGCGCCCCAGCAACCGGCCCAACCCCGAAGTGGCGGGGAGCTTCTTCCAGAACCTGTTTTTCAATCCCGAATACTATGACCTGTCGCCGGTGGGCCGGCTGAAACTGAACCTGAAGCTCCGGCCTCAAGGGCAGAGCCTGCCCCTGACCCAGACCACCCTGGTGCCCGATGACATCCTCCTGGCGGTCAGGGAACTAATCTTCCAGAAGGACCGGGAAGGACCGGTGGACGACATCGACCACCTGGGGAATCGCCGGGTCCGGGCCGTGGGCGAGCTGTTGGAGAACCAGTTCCGGGTGGGATTGGTGCGCATGGAGCGGGCCATCAAGGAACGGATGGCCATCCAGGACCTGGACACCCTGATGCCCCACGATTTGATCAACGCCAAGCCGGTGCAGGCGGTGATCAAGGAATTTTTCGGGACCTCGCAG
>DYJG01000388.1 GCA_020723225.1 Desulfobacca acetoxidans
TTTTTTGTCCGGGATTCTTCCAAAATCAGGCGGGTGTTCTTTCTAATCAATTTTGCAATAATCTCCAGGACTTCGCTTTCGATTTTGCCCTGGTATTCCATGCCTGCGCAAAGTACCCCGCCGGCATTGGCAATGAAATCCGGAATGACCATGACGCCCTGGTCATGGAGGTATTTTTCCGCGGCTTCGGTGATGGGGATGTTGGCGCCCTCCACCACCAATTTGGCTTTCAGGCGGTGCACATTTTCTTCAGTCACCACATCGGGCCGGGCCGCGGGGATCCAGATGTCGCAATCGAAGTCGACGATGTCGTCCCGGGGGAATTTTTTGCCTTCGGGAATATCGACCACGCTTTTGCCTGCGTCCTTCAGCCGGATCAGCTTGTTCACATCCAGGCCTTCGGGATCATAGACCGCGCCCTGGGAGTCGGCGGTCCCCACCAGGATGGCGTTCTGTTCGGTCAAGAACCGGGCCGCATTCTTCCCCACCGCGCCGAAGCCCTGAATCGCCACCCGGGCCCCGGCCAGGGTGCAGGCCTCGGGAAAATGGCAGTACGGCAAGGCCGCTTCGATGGCATGCCTGAGCCCCCAGGCGGTGGCGCCGATCTGGTCGATGGGAATACCCCCGGCCTCGGTGGGCAAACCGGTGACGTTGCGGTTGTTGAGTTCATCCTTGATCCAGGCCATACATTCTTCATCCGTCCCCATGTCCGGCCCCATGACGTATTCCGTGAAGTTGCGCAGGGCGCAGGCCAGGGCCCGGATCAGGCGCTCCTTTTCGGGCTTGGGCATCTTCGGGTCGGCGTAGACCACCGTCTTGGCGCCGCCGTGGGAAAGACCCGCGGCCGCATTTTTTAAGGTCATGGTGCGCGCCAGCCGTATGCATTCCTCGATGGAGACGTCGGGGGCCATCCGGATTCCTCCGGTGGCCGGACCCATGGCGATATTGTCTATTACCAGCACCGCCTTCAAATCGATGGAGGGTTCGTACACCTGGACGATCTTTGCCGGCCCCAACTTATCGGCGAAGCGGAGGATGTCGGCCATGGTCGGGCCTCCTTGGATGTTTCTGAACTGGCTAACTTATGAGAAATAACATTATTTCTCTACCCCCCCCTGTCAAGGTTTGCAGGGCAAAGGCACGCTATCGACGGAATATAGGTAACAGCGTCGGCTCCGATTCTTTGCTTGTTAAATCCCGGGAATGAACTTAACTTGTCAATAAACGTGGCGTAGGGCGGGCATGCCACCCGCCCTGTTAATTAATCCGTACAGGCTGGAAAGCCTGTACTACCGCTAACTTTTCGGAACCGGAAGAAATGAACGTCGCCCACCTTATCGCCCGCTGTCTGGAAAATGAAGGAGTGGCCTATATTTTCGGCCTTCCTGGAGAGGAGATCATCCACCTGGTGGATGCTCTCAATGATTCGTCCATCCGCTTCATCCTGACCCGCTCCGAGCAGGGCGCGGCTTTCATGGCCGACATGTACGGCCGGGTGACCGGCAAGGCGGGGGTCTGTCTGGCCACTTTGGGCCCCGGGGCCATCAATCTGCTCCTGGGCGTCGCCGACGCCCAGACGGACAGCGCGCCCCTGGTGGCCTTGAGCGCCCAGGTGGGGCTGGGACGGATCTACAAGGAGACCCACCAGGTGGTGGACCTGGTGTCCATGTTCAAGCCGGTGACCAAATGGGCCGACACCCTCCTCACCCCCGGGGCCGCGCCGGAGATGATCCGCCACGCCTTTCACCTGGCCCAGACGGAGCGGCCCGGCGCGGTTTATCTGGCCCTGCCCCAGGATGTGGAGGCGATGCCGGCGGAACCTTCGCTCCAGCCCCTGCGGCCGCATCCCGCGCACGCCGAGGCCCCGGCCCCCGGCCAGATCGAAAGGGCCGCGGCGGTGCTGGCGGCGGCCCAGGCCCCCATCATCCTGGCTGGACACGGCGCGGCCCGGCGCCAGGCCCAGGAGGCCCTGATTCGCTTCTCCGAGAAACTCCGGATTCCCGTGGCCACCACCTTCCATGGCAAGGGCGTCTTTCCGGACGACCACGCCTTTGCCCTGGGGGCCATGGGCTTTATGGTCCATGATTACGTCAACTTTGGATTCGACGAGGCGGACACGATTGTCAGCGTGGGCTATGAATTGCAGGAATTCAGCCCGATGCGCATCAACCCGAAAGCCGACAAACAAATCATTCATCTGCACCGCTTTCCCGCGGTGGTGGATACCCATTACGGCGTTACGGTGGATGTGACGGGGGACATCCCCGCGGCCCTGGACGCCCTGGCCGCCAAAGTCGCGCCCAAAGACGGGATGGTGGCCACTGAACGGAAAATCCGCTGTCTGCTGCGCCAGGAACTGGAGCAAGGGGGGCGCGACGACTCTTATCCTATAAAGCCCCAGCGGCTGGTGGCCGATACCCGGGCCGCCCTGGGCCGGGAGGATTTCGTCCTGGTGGACAGCGGCGCGGTGAAGATGTGGATGGCCCGCTTGTACCCCACCTACCGGCCCAACACCTGCCTGGTCTCCAACGGGCTGTCCACCATGGGCTTTGCCGTGCCCGGGGCTTTGGGGGTCAAGCTGGCCCGGCCCCAGCAAAAGGTGCTGGCGGTTACGGGAGACGGCGGCTTTTTAATGAACGCCGGGGAGATGGAGACGGCCCTGCGGGAGAAAATCCCGTTCGTCATCCTGGTGTGGGTGGACGGCAGCTATGGGTTGATCAAATGGAAGATGGACCTGAAATTGCACCGCCACTCCCACGTGGACTTCGACAACCCCGATTTCGTCCAGTACGCGGAGAGCTTCGGGGCCAAAGGCTACTTCATCCGAACCGCGGGCGAACTGCTGCCGACCTTGAAGCAGGCTCTGGCGGAAGAAACGGTGTCCGTCATCGCCTGTCCCGTGGATTATTCGGAGAACACCAAACTCACGGAGAAGCTGGAGCATCTGGAGGAGCCGGCCAAGATCAGGTGCGCCGAGTAGATTAATGCCTGGTTGCCGTCAAAAATCGGTGGGGGCGAACTACGGTCCGGCCCCCGCATTTTTATTCTTTTTTACTGATGAGGCTTTTGCAAAGTGACTAGTTGGCCCTAATTCTCTCTGCGCTTTCTCTGCGTCCTCTGCGCCTCTGCGGTGAAAAACCGGGATTATTTACCGCAGAGACGCAGAGAACGCAGAGAAAAGATACGCAGAGGAAAATTTTGCAAAATGCTCCGATGGCAAATCGTTATTACATCACCACGATCTCTTCCAAACCGTTCTTCCAGCCGTCCCAGAGCAACGCGTCCAGGCGGCCGTCGGCGATGACCTTGAAGGCGTACCGGGCCTGGGCCGCGTAGA
>DYJG01000389.1 GCA_020723225.1 Desulfobacca acetoxidans
ACCACCTGGTCCATATGGGACACGGATTTGGAAATTTGATCCAGTCCGTGGGCCTGCTCCTGGCTGGCCGCGGCAATTTCGTCCACCAACTGGGCCACCCTCTGGGCCCCCCGGCTCAGTTCCTGAAACGCGGCTTCCGCCTGCTTCACCAATCCCGCGCCTTCGGCAATGCGGGTCACCGTGCCTTCGATCAGCTCGGAGGTGGTCTTGGCGGCCGTGGCGGCTCTCTGCGCCAGGGAGCGGACCTCATCCGCCACCACCGCGAAGCCTTTACCCGCCTCGCCGGCCCGGGCCGCCTCCACCGCCGCGTTCAAGGACAACAGATTGGTCTGGAAGGCGATCTCATCGATGGTCTTGATGATCTTGGCGATCTCCGAACCCGCCTGGGACACCGCATCCATGGCTTTCTGGGTGGAGGCCATGGTTTCGTTGGCCTTGGCCACCACCTGGGTGGTCTCCCGCATCATCTGGTTGGCCTCCCGGGCGTGATCCGCGTTCTGCCGGGTCATGGCCGTCAGCTCTTCCAGGGACGCACTGGTTTCCTCCAGACTGGCGGCCTGTTCCGAAGCCCCCTGGGCCAGGGTCTGGGAGGTGGAGGCCACTTCCCCGGAAGCGCTGTGCACCTGTTCCGAGGCCTGCTGCATCTGCTGGGTGACTTCTCCCAAACGCCCCAGGCTGCGCAGCGGAAAATAGAGCATCAGCCCCAGGAGCAGGCCCACCGGAATGATCACCAGCAAGAGTTGATTGCGCATGCCCGCCACCTGTTCGTCCACGTCATTGATATAGATGCCGGTCCCCACGATCCAGCCCCAGGGGGTAAAGGACTTGACGAAGGAGGTTTTGGGAACTATCCGGTTTTTATCGTCTTTCCATTGCCACATGTAATCCACGAACCCTTCGCCCTTTTCCTTGCAGACGCTGACGAACTCCACGAACAGGGCCTTGCCGTTCGGGTCTTTGAAACCGCTGATATCCTTGCCGTCCAAATCCGCGCGGTAGGGATGCATCAGCATCTTGGGGCCGAAGTCGTTGACCCAGAGATAGTCTTTATTCTCCGGGCCGTAACGCATGGCCTTAATCCGGTCCAGACATCTTCTCTGGGCCTCCTCCTGGGGAAATTCCCCTTTTTGATACCGGGCATGAAATTGCTCCATCATGCTGTAAACGGTCTGCACCATGGCCTGGATCTGGGTTTGTTTTTCTTTGAAGAGCGCCTTTTTCATGGATGGCAAGATCCAGAAAAAGATCAGGCACATGAAGACGAGAAACATGAGCAGGAACTGGCCTAAGATTTTATAGCGGATATGAATGCGCATAATTCGGACCTCCGTTAATTATTGATCCTCTCTCTCGAAGGGGATAATCTGCTCCGGGTGTTTCCCGGGGGTTGGCCGAAAAGCCAGGAGATTTCTTACCTTGCCGCTGAAGCCCAGGGCCTGGGGCGCCGGGTTCTCCCGAAATAATTGTCTGCTGCTCACGGTATGTCCCAAACCGTTGCCGTTTCCGGACACCATGGCCAGCAGCTCATCCACGATGCCTTTCATCTGATGGGATTGGGCGGTAAGTTCCTGGGAGGCGCTGGCGCTCTCCTCGGCGCTGGCCGCGTTCTGCTGCACCACCCGGTCCATTTCTCCCACGGCCCGGTTGACCTGTTCGATTTCCCGGGCCTGTTCCTGGGACGCCTGGGAAATTTCCCCCACCAGGCTGTTGACCTTCTTGGCGGATTCGCCCATATCATAGAACTTGGTCAAGGTATCCTGGATCTGTTGGTTGCCGAGCTGAATATGGGAGGCGGTCTCCCCGATCAGGTTATCCGTGGTCTTGGCCGCGTCTGCGGCTCTCATGGCCAGGTTCCGCACCTCGTCGGCCACCACCGCGAAGCCCGCGCCCGCCTGCCCGGCCCGGGCCGCCTCCACTGCGGCGTTCAGGGCCAATAAATTAGTCTGAAAGGCAATCTCATCGATGCTCTTGATGATCTTTTTGATGCTGTCCCCGGAATGGGCAATGGTCTCAATGGACGTCTTGGTGGCCCTGATGGATTTGTGCACATCCCTGGTCTTTTCGTTGGTCAGGATCACCAGGCGGTTGCATTCCTCCGCATTGTCCATATTCTGTTTGGCCGCAGTGGCGATCAACTGCATGGAGGCCGCGGTCTCTTCCAGGGAGGCCGCCTGCTCCGAGGCGCCCTGGGCCAGGGATTGGCTGGAAGAGGAGACCTGGCTGGAAGCCTCGGCCACCTGATCCGAGGCCTCTTCCAGTTGCCGGGTGACTTCCTTCAGGGCGCCGCTGATGCCCCGGGACATGAGGAAGGCAACGGTCACGCCGATGATCAGGGCCAACAGGCTGAGCACCATGACGTTGCGCCGGGTGTCAATGGCTCCGGCCGCCAGCGCTTCTTCGCTGATGGTCTGGCTCTTCACCACCTGCCTGGCTTTTTGGAGTATGGCCTGCACCTTTTCCAGGTTGGGCCTGCTCTTGCTTTCAAAGATGGCTAGAGGCGTCTCAGCCTTATGGATTTCCGCCGCGGATTCATGGAGCAGGCGGTGCGGTTCCTCCAATTCCTTCAACACCGGAGCCAGCCCCGGCGCCAATCTTTCCGCCTCCCTACGGCCGTCCCCGAAAAACCAAAGACCCAGGCCGCATTTATGTTCGTCCGTTTCCACCTCGAAATTGCCGGCCTTCCCACCGGCCACATAGGATAAAAGCCTGCCGGCCCATTTGAGGTGATCCACTTCTCTTTGTCCCAACAATGCCTCCAGCCGGTTGCCTTTGATCATGTTTTCGGCATTATCGGCCAGCCGGCCGATGCCCTGGTAGCTCAAGAAGCCGATGGCGCCAAGTAAGAGAAGAATAAAACCTAATCCAAGTGAGATTTTTTTGCCGATTGTTAAGGTTTTCCAATTCATTTCCATCTCCCGGCAATGACGGCCGTCTCCGGCCTCCTGCACTTCTTATTCGGGGCCCCGTTTGCAGCGCCCCCGGTTTGTTATCGGCAAATACCTGTGTCTAATTCCTACCTCGGTAAACCATATTTTCTTCTTTGGCGATCTCCTTCCCGGTCTTTCTTGAGTCTTGGAGGCTCCGCTCCAAAAAAAGACCGGCCCTAAATTTGACAGCTAATTGCTGTTAGTGCTTATGTTTACGAATTCTCCTGCTTTTTAAGTCTGGCTCAGGGCGAACAGCCCGGACAGATCCAGAATCAGTCCCACCCGGCCGTCACCCAGGATGGTGCCGCCGGCCAGGCCTTTAATGTTCTGAAAAGCTTCCCCCAGGGATTTGATCACCACTTCCTGTTTGCCCAAAATGTCGTCCACCAGGAG
>DYJG01000390.1 GCA_020723225.1 Desulfobacca acetoxidans
TTGGCCGTCCTGGGCCGCGTCCGCGCCGGCCTGGAAGGCCTTGAGGTTGGCCTCCAGAAACTTGGGGTTGGTGCGGGTGTTCAGAATATGCCGCAGGTCCTCCGGGCTAAATGGGAGGTAGTCGGTGGCGGCCAACGCCCCCAGGAGGACCATGTTCACCGCCAGGGGGCTGCCGGCTTCTCGGGCCCGGCTGCCCGCGTCAAAGGCCAAGAGGCCGCCCACCTGCCCTCCCAGAAGCGCCAGCATCCGGTCCACCGGTGGATATTGGGCTTGCCCGGTGGCCACGGGGTACGGGGCAATGGCCGCGGTGTTGGCGATCACCAGGCTTTGGGCGTGGCAATAGTTCACGGCCCGAAACGCTTCCAGGGCCTCGAAGCCCAGGAGCACATCCGCCTCCCCCGGGGAAATGATGGGGCTTTGCACCTCCCCCAGGACCACGGTGGAGACGACGATGCCCCCCCGCTGGGCCATGCCGTGGGTTTCGCTCACCAGAGGCGAGAAACCGGCCTCCAGAGCCGCCTCTCCCAGGACGCGGCTGGCGAGCAAAGTGCCCTGGCCGCCGACGCCGGTGAGGAAGATGCGGAGCCTGAGATTGGGGGCTTCGGTCTTCGGTCTTTGGTCTTCGGTAAATGATACGGTCGTGTTCATGGATAATTTATTTACCCCCCACTTTCAGGGGTCTGATCGCCTCGCACCATTGGACGCAGAAGGCGCAGCCGGAGCAGAGGTCGGTGTCGATGAGCATGCGGCCCCCTTCTTCTTTGCCGCTCAACTGCATGGCCGGACAGCCGAAGTAGTCCAGGCAGTGGCGGCAGTCCTGGCACTTGTCGGTGACGCAGAAGCGGGCCGTGCGTTTCTTGCCCTTGATTTTTTGTTCATAAATGAGGCAGGGGGCCTGGGAGATGAGCACCCGGGGGCCTTTGGCCTCCAAAGCCTCCCTGGTGGCCGCCAGGGTCTCCTTGAATTTAAAGGGATTGACCACCCACAGGGACTCCACCCCCAGGGCGCGCACCAGGCCTTCGATGGGAATGGGCCTCCCGGAGTAGCCCGGAGGCGTGAGCGTCACCCCCGGATGGGGCTGGGAGCCGGTCATGGCCGTGGTGCCGTTGTCCAGGATGACCAGGAGAAAATCGTGGCCGTTGTGCACGGCGTTGGCCAGGCCGGGCAGCCCGGAATGAAAAAAGGTGGAGTCGCCGATAAAGGCCACCACCTTCTGGTCCGTAACTTTGGAAATGCCCGCGGCGGTGTTGATGCTTGATCCCATGCAGATGAGAAAATCGGCCATGGACAAGGGCGGCAACAGCCCCAGGGTGTAGCAGCCGATGTCCGTGGGGAAGACCCCTTCCGCGCCCAGGTCTTTCAAGGCCATCTTCACGGAATAGTACATGGCCCGGTGAGGGCAGCCCGGACAGAGGTTGGGGGGCCGGTCCGGGAGGGGCTGGCCCAGGATTTGGGCCGGTTCCTTAGGCGCCGCCACGGTGTCGGTGGCGCCGAAATAACGGGCCGTGACCCGGCGCACCAGGGCCGGGTGAAATTCATAGAGGCGGGAAAACAGAGCCTCTTTTTTGCCCTGGATAGCTAAGGTCAGGCCCCGGGCCTGGGCCAGGGACCGGAGGCTTTCTTCCAGGTACGGCTCCAGTTCCTCCACCACCAGCACCTGTTCCAGGGGCGCCAGGAATTTGAGGATGAGATTTGCCGGCAGGGGGTGGGTAAAACCCAGCTTGAGGACCCGGACCCGGTCCTTAAGCCCCAGTTCGGCCACCGCGTCCTCCACATAGTTGCCGCTCACGCCGCTGGTGACGATGCCCCAGACCCCGCTGCCGGAGAGGCTATTAAACTCGGAGGTCTCCGCCAGGTCCGCGGCCCTGCCCTGGGCGGCCAGCAGCCGGACATGGGCCTGGCGGGCCACCGCGGGGACCATGACCTTCTGGAAAGGTTCTTTGGCAAAAAATCCGGGACCCGGCTGCGTGGCCAGTTCTCCCAGGGTCACCGCGCCCCGGGTATGGTTGACCCGGGTGGTGGTGCGGAGCAGCACGGGCAGTTGCAGTTCCTCGGAGAGGGCGAACGCGGCCCGGGTCATCTCCTTGGCCTCCTGGGGAGAGGCCGGCTCCAGCATGGGCAGCCCCGACATCTTGGCGTAGTAGCGGTTATCCTGCTCATTCTGGCTGGAGAACATGGAGGGGTCGTCGGCGCTGACTATGACCATGCCGGCCTTGACGCCCACGTAGGCCAGGGTCATGAGGGTGTCCGCAGCCACGTTCAGCCCCACGTGCTTCATGGGGCACAGGGAGCGCCAGCCGGAGGCCGCGGCCCCTGCAGCCACTTCCAGGGCCACCTTTTCATTCACGGAGTATTCGAAATAGAGGTCCGTCTGCCGGGAGATTTCGTAGCAGCGGTCGCCGATCTCCGAGGACGGGGTGCCGGGGTAGGCGGCCACCAGGGCCACGCCGGCCTCCAGCGCGCCCCGGACGATGGCCTCGTTTCCCAAGAATAACCGGCGTTCTCCCGGCCGGCCTGTGAGTAGTTCGTGCATAAAATACGGTTTTCCGTTTTCTGTTTTCCGTTAAAATGATGTTTAATATCAAACTGTTGTAAGTTAGGAGCGTGGAATTCATAAAAAGATGACAGCACCACACCCCGATCTGTCTCGGTAAAACCGATAATATTTAACATATTTCTAGATTTTTCCAAGAGAAAATCCCGGGAGGGAATAATAAAATTCTGAATTATCACTTGGCAATAAAGGAGGCTGCAAATTAAGAGCGGGCACGGAGGCCCGCTCCACCTTTAATAAGATTTAATAAGCTTTGTGGGAATACAAAATTCGCCTGCTTCCGGCTCTGACGAAAAACGAAAAACGCAAAACGAAAAACGGCCCTACTTCCGGGCCAGGGCCCAGATGATTTCGTAAGTGACGGGGATGGTGCCGTTCTGCCGGAAATTGGCGTCATAGGCCCGGATCAGGGCGTTGAGCAGCCTGGGGGTAAAGGCCCGGGGCCGGGGATTGCCGGCCCCCATGGCCTTTAAGGCCTTCAGAAACTCCGGGACGGTGGGGAAATGGGCTGCGAGCATCTCCCGGCTCAACCGGATCTGTGAGTATCCTCCCAGCTCCAGGAAATCTTCCCAATTTCCCAGGGCAGAAAACCTCCGGGCCGGGATTTCCGGCGCTGCCGGCAGATTCACCGCGGCCGCAGCCTGCGATAGTGCGGCATCAAGCTCATGGAAGGTCTGAGGTCCCAGGGTGGCAAAAGCCAGGCAGCCTCCCGGCCGTAAGGACCGTGAATAGGCTTTCAGGGTTTCCCCGGGGTCGGTAAACC
>DYJG01000391.1 GCA_020723225.1 Desulfobacca acetoxidans
CTTCATCCAGAAACCTTACACCGTGGTCAAATTGCAGGAGGTTTTAAATCGGGTGCTTTTTTGAGGAGATGCAGGCAAAGTACCAAAATCGAAAAGCCGAAACTGACGACTCATGCGTAGAAATCTTGGAATCGGACAAATCAGCCTTGCGCCTCGCGGATAATTTGATCAATCGCAGCCTTCAATGGCGGCAAATCAATCTCTAAAGTCTTCCACACCACCTTTAAATCTACACTAAAATAATCATGGATCAGCTTATCCCGCATTCCAGCCATATCCTGCCAGGGGACCTCCGGATATCGGGAACGAAGGAATTTGGGAATTTTCCTGGCTGCTTCCCCAATAATCTCTAATGCTCGAATGACCGCAAAGGCGGTCTTATAGTCCTTGGCGAAGTTCTCAAAATCCAGGTCTGCTGTGAAGTCGTTGATCTTCTCTAAGGCGTCCTGAATATCTTTAAAGTAATCAAGATATTCTCGCTTGGATTTCATACCGGAACCGCTTCCGCCAGGACATGTTTGCCGATGGCGGGTTTCAGTGCTGACTTCATCACTAAATCAACCTTAATTCCCACGAGGTCGCTTAGGCACCGCTCCAAGGCCAGAAACTCAAAAAAGGAAGGCGTTTCGTTAAATTCCACCAAGATATCCAGATCACTCCCTTTCCTTTGTCGACTATGCACAAAAGAACCGAAGAGAAGCAGCGACTTCACTTGGAACCGGGAGGAGATTTCGGGGAGATGTTGGCGTAAGGTAGCAATAATATCCGGCAACACTTCCTTTTTCTCCCTATTAAATTTCTGGAAACGAGGCTTGGGTTTCATATAACGAAGCTAAGCAAGCAATAGACCGGATGTCAAGAAATCTTCGAATGTAATCTCCCCCGTTGAAGGAGTAGGCTTTATATTATCCCATCTTTTTCCAGTTCCCTTAATTCTTTGATTGGAAATCCAGCACCGTCAGGGAATGGGCCTTAAAGGTGTACGGAAATTCCGGGGCAGCATAGTCCAGGGCGCCCTCCAGGGGGATGACGGCCGGAGCGGCGTCTTCGTTATGGTCGCCGGCGCTGCTGCCGCCCAGGGTCCGGACTGCGGCCCGGGCTTTCGGAGTGAAACCCTGGATGCGGATGTTGGTCTTGACCGCTGCAGTCAGGGAACGGTTGATGACGAACAGCGTCAGGCGGCTTTTGTCCTGGGAGAGAGAGGCCAGCGCGGACAGCACCGGAATCTTGGCTTTGGCCAAGACGTTGAACACCTGGACCGTGGAAAATTCGGGACCGGTGACCTTGGCCTCCAAAATCCGGGGCTGAATATTTTTTACCAGGAGTTCCTGGGCATAGTATTGGGGCCTCAAGTTGCGCTTCCCCGTGCTCCAGTTGTAGCCGATATACGCGGTCTGATTGCTGCCGTGCAGATTCCAGGCGTTGGCCAGGATGATCCCCAGATTTGCAGCTTCCTTGATCATGCCCAGGAGCAGGTCCGTGTCGTAAAGAGCCCGGGCCAGGTTGGAGTAATCCCGGGCATCCTGGGAAGCAATGGGCCAAATGCCGTATTCGGTGGCGGCCAGGCCCACCTGTCTGCCGGGGACGGCGGCGTTCATAATCGCCCTGATCTCCCGCAGGTCCGCCATGGCCTGCGTGGTTCCCGCCATGACCCCGGTGAACCAGTTGCCGCTTTTATAAAAGCCCTTCGATTGGCCGCCCCCCGGGTAATAAGGATGCACGATAAAAAAGTCCATCTGCTCCCCGGCCAGTTTGAGGACTTCTGGGTTCCATTCGGCCCGGGCGTCCGCGTCTCCCCGGCCCCGGGGGGGAAAGGTAAGGCCCACCGTCCCCAGCTTGATGGCCGGGTCCACGGCCTTCATTTCCTTGGCAAAGGCGAGAAAATCCCGGCCATACTTGTCCGCCGGCACAAACCCCGATTCATCCTTGGAATAGACTTCGTTTCCCACCTCCCAGTATTGGACCCGGAAAGGCTCCGGATGTCCCATGCTCGCACGGCGGCCGGCCCAATACCCCACGGTCCGCCAGTCATTGCCCTCCTCATCCGCGCCGAGGGGCCGGTTATCGCCGGGGCTGCCGTTTACAAAGGCCACCCAGGCCGCGGCCCGTTTCACCTTCTGGCTCAGGGAGGCGCCTGGGGAAATTCCCCCCTCCCTGGTCAGCCCGGTCCCGTAGTTGACGGTGATAATGGCCTGGGCCCCCAGGGACTGCACCGATTTCAGGAATTCCAGGGCGCCGTAGGCATGGCTGAACCATTCGGGCTGCCCGGGCCTTCGCTCCAGGCGCACCATTGATCCTGCCGGAAACGCGCCCGGAAGGCCCGTGATCCCCGCCAGCCGGTTTTTCACCACCATAAAGGTGAAAGGGTCCGCCCAGGTATTCGAACCCGGGGCCTTGATGCGGGCCCGGTTCACCATTTCCCAGGGAGGAGAACCATCCAGGGTGACGGAAGGGGACCTTCCCATCACCGCCTCGGTGGTTCGGTATCCCAGGCCGTCCTCCCAGAAATAGAAATCCGAGACTCCGCCCCCGGGAAAACGGATGATGGAGGGAGCCAATCTCTTCGCCAGGGCCAAGGCCTCGGGGTCCCAATTGTCGGTTTTGGGGTTCCAGAAGCCCTGTCCGGCAAAAAGGACGTTTTGGCCGAAAAGCAGGGGATTCAGGCTCGTGGCCGGGCCGGCTGCGTCCACCGCAATCACCCCGGCCTTTTCCGCCACCTCCTGGGCCGTAGCCGGGCCGGGGCAGGGGAGGGCCGCCAGAAACATCAGGAGCATCAGGAGGCTCGTCGGATGCAGCCGGAGAGGCCCTGAGCGGAGAAGCTTTCGGATCACGCGCTTGAAGACACTAAGGTAGTTCAAAGAGTGTTCCTCATTCAGGATTGTGGTCTTTTGCATTTGCGGGCGTTGCCCCCCCCTCACCCTAGCCCTCTCCCCCCCAGGGGGGAGAGGGGATTAATACCGGAATATCCATAAGTTATTATTTCATAGGTCTGCCAAGCATTGCCCTCTCCCTGGGGGCCGACCATTAACCATTAAGGTTATATCTTGTGAATTTTTCAGGAATTTCCCTCTCCCCCCGGAGGGGGGAGAGGGCTAGGGTGAGGGGGGCGCGAGGCCCGTAAATACTTTTTCCCCATAATTATCCAACTCCCACCCAATTGTGGGTAATGATCAGATCCTCGGGAAGGGCCAAGGTAAGGGGCTTTTTTAATGACCCCCTTCTTCCACAGCCAGGTGCAACACCTTGGCGATGCGGCGGGCCTGGATTTCCCAGGTCCAGTTTCTTTCAATGGTCTTCCTG